>NZ_DAINNK010000036.1:9288-50735 GCF_036735925.1 Povalibacter sp. | reverse complement strand
TCTGAAGTCGTCTGCTGCCTCTTCTCCTCCTGTGGGGCCGGCTTCAGCCGGCCTTCTAGGGAGTCAGGCTAAAGCCTGACCTACAAGCCTGACCTACAAGCCTGACCTACAGCCGGACCGCCGGATCGATGGCGATCTGTGCTACAACCGCACGCCTCTCCACCACCGATGAAATTCCATGTGGCTCGACGGCGACCGGCAGGAAGGTGATGGCGAGCGCGGCGGATTCGGTCAAGCGCGTCACGCTGGAACTCGGCGGCAACGACGCGGCCATCGTGCTCGACGATGCCGACATCGCCGAGGTGGCGCCGAAGATTTTTCAGGCGGCGATGTACAACACCGGCCAGGTCTGCATCGCGGTGAAACGCCGGCCCTCTTCTGTAGGTCAGGCTTCAGCCTGACTCTGAAAGAGGCCGGCTGAAGCCGGCCCCACAGCAGGATTGCGGATCCGTTCCCACACGCGCTCATGGAAGAAATACCCGACCGAGTTGCACAGCGGCTCGATCAGCGCGACCGCGCCGCCGACCATCACGCTGCCGGTCATCAGGTAGACGACCGTGAAGGCGATGCTGATGTGCATGGTGGTGAATGTCAGTGTCTTGATCATGGCTTTACCCTCGACATCAAATGATAATGATTCTCATTTGAAAATCAACCATTCCATAAGCCTTTGAATCTGAAAGCCTGTGCAAGCATGAACTGCGGGGCCATCGCCATTTCATCCATCGCGCTGCTCGCCGCCGCCGTACACGCGGCCGACGTCGTGCCGCCGCCTTCGGCGCAGGTGACCGTCGTCGCCGAACGGCCCGGTCCGCGACTGTGGCGGGTGTCGAGCGAACACGGCACGTTGTGGATCCTCGGGACGCAGACGCCTCTGCCGCAGCACATGAAGTGGCGCTCGGCCGAAGTCGAAGCGGCCATCGCGGCTTCGGACGAAGTGCTGGGGGCCTACTCGGTATCGCTGCGCACCACGGGCCTGCAGCCGATCGAGCCGCAGTCGCTGCGGCGTGCATTGCCGAAGAAGGTCTATCGACGCTGGATAGCGATGCGCGACCGATACATCGATCCGCGCCTGGATACCGAGCAGCTGCTGCCCGCTGCGGCGGCGCTGTTCCTGCAGGCGGGCGCATACGAGCACGCGGGGCTGACATCGACTGACGATGTCTGGCGCTCGATCCACGGACTCGCGCGTCTGTACGGCGTGCCGGTGCGACGGCAGCAGTTCGAAGTCGAGCGCGAATCGCACGAGAAGATCAGTCAGCGCGAATCGCGCGAAGCCGGAGTGCGTTTTCTGGTGCAGACCATGGATCGCCTCGAAGCCGATCTGGCGATGTCGAGCCGACGGGCGAATGCCTGGGCCGATGGCGATCTGGCAACGCTCATGCAGCTGGCGCCGAGCGATGAGTCCTATGCTGCCGCGTTCGCGCGCAGCTGGCCCTTTCTCTCGGACGAGGAAGTGGCGCGCATCATCCGCAACGAAGACACCCGCCTGGCCGCCAACTTCGAGCGTGCCCTGAATCGCAACCGCACGACGTTCGCGGCGTTGCCGATCTACCTGCTGACCAAGCGCGGCGGCGCGCTGTCGATTCTGGCGGCGGCCGGGTATCGGGTCGAGCGGCCGGAGGATCGAGAGGGGTAGAATCGCAGCCCATGAGAACCCTCGTCGTCTGTCTGCTCGCGCTCGGCCTGTGGCTCAACTGGGACCGCATCGACCGTTTCTTCGACGGCGAACCGGCAGTCACCGGCAGCGGCGATGTCATCCTGTATGCGACGTCCTGGTGCGGCTACTGTCGCAAGACCCGGGAGCTGTTCGATGAGCAGGGCGTGGCGTACGTCGAGTACGACATCGAGAAATCGGACGAAGGCCGCGCCCGCTACGATGAACTCGGCGGCAATGGCGTTCCGGTGATCGACGTGCGCGGCACGATCATCCACGGCTACGACGAAGACGGGATTCTCGCCGCGCTGCATTGAGTCCGTGCTGCACGCTGCGTTCCGCCTGCCCGACAGGGAACGCGCCGCGTCCCGGCGGCATTTCGCATCATGAGATTTCGCAACGTCGTTTCCGTCGTCAGCAGCGCCGCCGTCCTCGCGGTCCTGTGCTTCTTTCTCTGGGCCTGGTTCGGTCCGCAGCCGGCCTGTGCCGATCCCGCCTGCGCGCGACAGCGCTTCGCCCTGGATCTGGAGCTGGACCGCTTCGAGCGCGTCGAACCCATGGAATTGCAGGTAGCCACGCCCGATGGCGAGGTGTCGGTCGCCTCGGTGATCGGGTCGGGTGGCATCGACGTGCGCGTGCGTCCGCAGGCGCGCGATCTGCCGCTGGCGGCCAATGAAAAACTGGATCGCGCCGACCTCTATGCCTACGCGCAGGAGTGGCGCACGCGCACGCCGCAAGCCGGTGCCGACGCGCATCTGTATGCGATGCTGGCGCCCGCGATCGTGTCGGACAGCGGCGAAGCATTGTTCGGCCTCATGTTCGATGCGGCGGATCGAACGGGTTTCGCCGTGGCGCCCGCGGAGATCATGCGACGGTTCAGCGAACACGAGCCCGACGCCGTGTCGCTGCTGCAGCTGCGCACCTTCATCCATGAAATGCTGCACGCTCTGAATCGCCGGCACGGCCAGGCCGTGCAGATGCCGGACGAGCGGCTGACCATCGAGGCACCGACGCGCTGCATCTCCGACCACACCAATCGCCAGCACTGGACCCTGCGCGAGCAGCCGTTGATGTCGCTCAGTCCATCGACGATCGAGTTCTTCCAGAGCGCTCCGGCATCGCGTGTGCTGCCCGGCCCCGGCAATTCACCGTTTCTGGTCGGTTCGCCGTCGACCTGCGGCGATGTGCGCGCCGCCATCGTGGTGCCGCCGCAGACGCCGCGATGGCGTCTGGCGATGCTTCGTTTCCGCGGACTGCTGGGCTTTCCGCAGGCGCAGGCTGCGGAGACCGACGAGGAAGCGGAAGCGGCAGATGAAATTGCGCCGCCCGATGTCAGCGTCACGCTGCAGGCCATGACGGCGCCGTATCCGCTCGGGTATCCGGTCGCGATCCGCGTCATCGCCATCAATCGCGGCGAGCGGACGCTGCCGCTCGTCGGGCGACTGACGCCGGGCTATGGCCTGCTGACGATCGAAGTGCGCCGCGCCGACGGCGGCGACTGGAACACGATCGAACCGATCGCCTGGTTCGATCCGATCGACGATGCGCAGGCGATGCTGGCGCCCGGCGAACGAACGGAACAGACCGTGCCGATCTTCTTCGACAAGGACGCCTGGACGTTCCCGGTCGCCGGCGAGTACGAAGTGCGTGCGCGATTGAATCTCGGCGAGGACGTTGCCGCCGTCGTCGCCGAGCCGGTGATCGTGCGCGTGACGGCGCCGGACACCGACATCGACGTCGAGGCGCTGCGTCTCATCAGCGATGCCGAGGGGCATCTGCGCAACGACATCGGACGACTGCTGCTGATGCAGGGGCGCGTGCCCGATCTCCAGGGCGACGACGTGATCGGAAAACTCACCGAGCACTACGCCGAGACGGCGCTCGGCGTGGCGGTGCAGCTCACGCAGGCTTCCCGACTGCTGCGCCGGCCGATCGATCCGAAGACAGGCCAGCGGCCGCGACCCGATCTGGCGGCGGCTCGCGAACTGCTGGCCGACAGCTGTTCCGACAGCGGCGTCGCGGCGCTGCGCGGCCAGCTGCTCGATTTTCACGAGGACACCACCGGAGCGCAGGCGGCGCCGGCGATGGAAGAGCCGACCGAAGCGGCCTGGGACGGTGCGGTGCCCAGGGGCAGCCCCGCGGTCGCGACGTATTCCGATCCCGCGCTGCGTGCGGCGGCGAGGATCTTCCGTTTCTGCGCCGGTGATACCGAACTGCACGGCCGTGCCGCCGGCGAGGCGACCCAGTTCGCGCGCCGCCTGCGGCAACTGCAACCGGAGCGCGTCGTGGTCGTCGGTCATTCCGATCGCGCCGGCACCTGCCGTTCCAATGACGTCATGGCCATGCGTCGTGCCGAATCGCTGCGGGACGTGCTGGTGCGCGCCGGTTTCGAGCGCCGGCAGATCGAGATCGTGAGTCTCGGCAAGCGTCGGCCCGAGGATTTCTCTTCATCGGCCCAGGCCGATGCGCTCAACCGCCGGGTCGAGATCCTCGTGCCGACCGCACTGGCGGACGAACTGGACGAGGCGATGCCGGCGAACGATCGCCTGCCGGATTGCCCCGCCGGGAATCCGCTCGACCTTCCGGACAAGGCATCTCCTTAAAGCCGGAAATTCGTGATCTGTCGCACGACCCGCGCCCGCCGGCGCAGGCAATCTCGGTCGCGTCGATCGTTCCCGCGCGAATCCTTCCATGCCCATCGAACTGCCATCCCTGATCGCTTTCTGCGGCGGCGCCGTGCTCGCCATGATCCTGTCCGGAAAACTGACCGTCCGCGGACTGCTCACGGCGCAGCAGATCGTCCGGGAAGGGCGGGTGGCCGAAGGGCGCATCGTCCGTGTGTGGCGGCCGCCGGTGGCCGGCGCCTTCCCGCGCATCTATTTCGAATACCAGCCGGAAGGAGCGGCGGCGCTGGTGCGCTGCTGTCACACCGACCGCCGCGTCCTCGACGGCGACATGCCTTCGCTGCCCGCGGTCGGAACGCAGGTCACGGTCCGCTATTTGCCGAAAAATCCACGTCGCGCCGTCATCGCGAAACTGGTTTCACGCTTTACGCATTGACGGGTCAACCGACCCGCACCCAAGCTGCCCCGGTCACTTTTTCCGGTGATCGACTCCATCCATAAAACAGGAGAAGCGGCTCATGGGCATCATCGTCTGGTTGATCGTCGGCGGCGTGGTGGGCTGGCTCGCCAGCATCATCATGCGCACCGACGCGCAGCAGGGCATCCTGCTGAACGTCATCGTGGGGATCGTCGGCGCGCTGCTGGCCGGCTTCATCATTTCGCCCATGCTGGGCATCGGCACCATCAACAAAGGCGTCAGCGTCGGCACGTTCCTGGTGTCGCTCGGCGGCGCGATCATCCTGCTCGCCATCGTCAATCTCTTCCGCAGAGGTTCGGTGCGTTGAGCTGCCGGGGAGGGCGGGCGTGTGCCTGCCCTCCGTTCCAAGACCTGTCTGTGTGGCCGGTTCAGTCGATGTCCTGAAACCTGCTCGGCAGCGCTTCGCCGTTGCGTGTCATGCCGCCGGCCACTGAAAGCACAGTTCATAACCGTCCGGATCGCGGACGTACAGCTGTTTCATGCCGTAGGACGCGACCTGTGGTTCCTTCACGTCTACCGCGTGAGCGCGCAGATGGCGATAAGCCGCGTCAACGTCGGGACAGCCAAAGTACAGGACCGTGTCGCTGTGCGCCTTGGTCCGGGCCGACTCCGGCTGGCCTGGACGATGCTCTTGCTCATAAGCGGTATTGAGCATCACTTCCGCATCGTTGAGTCGCAACAGGCCCCAGTCGAACCGATCTCCGTCACGCTGCGAGGTCTGGACAATCTCGAAGCCAAGCACATCGCGGTAGAAGCGGAGCGATGTCGGCATGTCGAAGACCTGAAGCAGCGGGCAGACTCCTCGAACCTCGATGCTCATGCGTTTTTCTCCTCTGCGGCAGCACGCCGGTGCTTCAAGCGCGCGTTGGGCTGAACGTGCTACCTGCAAGCATTGGTGGGGCGATAAGTGGCTTTTTCATTGCATACCGCCGAAATGCAACGCCGTGTACTTGGACACACTGCTCTTCAGTGACCTGGAAGCCACGGTGCTCAAAGAAGGGACGCGCGACAAGACTCGCTTCTGTGGAGAGCGCCGACGTGCCGTCACGAAGCAGCTTTTCCTCAACCTCGCCGCACAATGCCGAGGCAATCCCACGACGCGAATACACGGAGGACGTATAGAGCAGATCTATGTGTCCGTTCTGCTCATACGAGATGAAGCCTGCGATTTTCCCATCTACTTCAGCGACCAGCGTTTTCAGATGAGCCAGCCGCCGCGTCCAGCTGTTCAGATCGGGTGGGCAAGGTGCCCATGCGGCGCGCTGACTTGCATCGTAGTGGCTGCCAGCGAGACGGTGGACCGAATCCGTGAACAACAGTGCCACGGCTTCGACATCCGATTCACGGTAAGGCCTGATCATCGCGTCCTCTCGCGCCCGGCGCATTGCTCACGCGAGCGCGTTTCGCGCGCCGCGTGCAGCAATTCACTGGGCCGGTTCCTGAACGAGCTGAAGACCATTGCCTGACGGATCTTTGAATGTTGCAAGCCAGCCGCCCCAGTACTGCTGTTCCGGAGCACCGCTGAATTTCACGCCGACAGCGCAAAGTTGGCGATGCGTGGATTGAATGTCCTCCACCGGAAACGAGAGCCCGGTGAAGCGACCTACCAGTTCCTGGCCTTCCTTGTCTTCGTTACCAACCGCCTCGACGATGAGTTTTGCGGCGCCGGTGTCAAACATGCAGAAGCCATGCTCTTCGTCCGCAGCTTCGACCGTCAGGCCCAGGCATTGGGAGTAGAACGCCTTTGCCTCGGCAAAGTCCCGAACGAACACGCGAGCAGCTCCAAGATTCATACGAACGACCTCTGCTTCTCTGATTAGGGCTTAGCCCACTCAAAACGCCGCTCTCCGGATGCCACGATGCCGCAGTCCTGCCATCCTCGCGCGCGATAGAACGCCTCTGCTCGGGTATTCAGATTGGTAGACAGCCAGATTGGTTGCTGCGCATGCTGCTCCAGCCATGCCACCAACACACCGTGTAGAGCCGAGCCGTAACCGCGCCCCTCGTATGACGGATCCACGAAGAGCGCCCAAACGTTACCGGTGCTCAGGCCGAAGGCAAAACCGACGACTCTTGAGTCTGACTCAACCACCCAGCCGCAGCCATTGGCCAAAGCCTTTTCATAGTGGACTGGTGTAATGAGATCAGGTGAGGGCAGCGTGTTCTCGCGCACGGACAGGCGAATGCGGTGCATCGCCGGAATGTCCTCTACGGTCGCTTCTCGAATTTGCATTCCGGGTCCTGACGCCCACGCTGTGCCGCGAGCGTGTTGTTGGACGCTACATTGCGTTGCTAGCTGACCGTTGGTTCGCCGAAAGCGAGCCGGTTGCCGTCTGGGTCGACGACCTCGAAATCCCGCATTCCATACGGCCGATCTTCCGGTTTGCTTACGCCGAGATCTCTTCCCTTCAATTCTGAAAAGTATGCATCGACGCCGCTGAGCTGAACGTACGCCATCGCCGTTCCGTGTCGCCCCTCGGGCGCCGAAATCAAATCGAGGCTAATGGAATCGCGGCATACGTTTCCGTGCGTGACCGGATTGCCCCATTTCCATCCCACCTGAAACCCAAGTTGGTCCACGTAGAATGCCAGGGCCTTTTCTACATTCGCGACCGGCAGACGAGGTGTCACCGCCTCGAACTGGGGTTTGATATCGCTGGTGTTCATGGCAATCAACCTCCTTACTCTCTATCTCCCAACTTATACATCGACCGCGGCGACCTGCGGCCTGTCTCAAGGTAATTGCGCGATGTTGGTCGGTCAACGATGCTATCCGAATATTGACGAGGGAAGGCAATGCGCAATCGCGGCTGGTTTCCAACTGCCTATGGTCTTTGCGTCCTGGCGCTGTGTTCTTGCGCGCGCCAGCAGGAGCCGCCCCGCCCGGACAAGGAATTGCTGGCGTTTTCGAATGCCGGTCAGCAAGGCGGATTCTATCTATATCGCCGAGGACCAATGGGATCTGACTACATCACTCTTGAGATCGGTAGCGGCGGCGAAAGGGCGACGGTATCGTCGATATCGACGTGTGCCTTCGTCGCCGTGCGCCTTGTCGGTGGGCAGCTCGAAGCGAACTTCTACAACTCGTCCTATTTCATTCCCGGCAGCATCGACAGGCTGGCAAGCCTGGCAGCAGTCACTCCGGATATGAGTATTCGGAGCACGGTCAAGGTTCCGACAGCGGAGGAGATTGCCCAGTTGCGCCAGAACGGTTTCACTGTGCTTGACTGCAAGTCGGCGGCGAATCTGGACCGTACTCTTGCGGATTCGTGACGATTTCGCCGCCAGATAAGGCGAAGCGCATCGGTGTAGTCACCAGACGCCCTGTCAGATTCGCAATCGAAGTAATGCGCCCACCGCGATATCCCAAACCATCAGCACTCGTTCCGTCATCGCCTAACGTCGCCCATCAGTCCGTGCGTCTTCGCACGTCGGCTGCATGGGCTTGCTCGGCTCTGAGATTGATTGCGAACCGCGGAAAAGCAAAAGAGCGGAACCAGCCAGCAGGCCGCCGAGAAATCCGAAGCTGTGTCCTGCTTTGACTTTCTGTGCGACATAAACGTCCAGCGCAACCTGGATCGCAATGATTGCAAGGACGAGCAGCTTGGGACTACGGGCGGTCTCAATCAGGAGCGCCGCTCCACAAAGCGCCATCAATGCTTGCGATGCGCCAGAGCTGACGAGATCCGGGTAGGAAACGACGCTTGCAATCTGGCCGATGGAGCCGCCGCAAAAATACACTGCTGCAACGCTCCACCATCCGTACCGCTTCTCGATGAAGGAGCCGATGACTACTACGCATCCGGCATTGAACAGCATGTGCAGGAAATGCACATGCAAGAACTGGGATGTGACGATTCGCCACCATTGTCCATTGGAGAGCAACTCTCCATCCGCGGCCCCCACGGTCATCAACAATTTCGATTTCTGGGCCGCTAGAAGGTGCTGGTCGAGCAGCAGCGCAACGACGCACCACACGAGAATGATCGCGACCGCGAGAATCGTCGCGAACGGCGCGATGGGTGACGAGTACGTGTTCTTCATGCGCTTCCTGCGAGCTGGTCTCAAGATAGTTGCGAGGTGCTGGTCAGCCATGCGCCCTTCCGGCTGATGCTCGAAGAGCACACGGAGGGACTACTTCTTCCGGTACTTCTCGAACCACGCCAATATCGCGCTGGCCTTCGCGGCGGACTGCGAGGGTCTTGCCGTCAGCCCGCCGTGCGAGGCGCCGGGCACTTTCACCAGCGCGGTCGGTACGCCCTTGAGCTGCAGTGCGGCGTAGTACTGCTCCGAGTCGCTGACGGGCGTACGGAAATCCTGATCGCCGACGACGACCAGCGTGGGCGTCGTCACTGAACCGACGAGCGACAGCGGCGAGCGCTCCCAGTAGCTCTCGGGTTCTTCCCACGGCAGCCTGGCGAACCAGTACTTCGGCATGTAAGTGGTGATGTCGGTCGTCAGCACCGTGCTGGCCCAGTTGATGACGGGCTTCTGTGTCGCCGCGGCCGTGAAGCGGTTGGTCTTGCCGACGATCCAGGCCGTGAGTACGCCGCCGCCGGAACCGCCGGTGACGAACAGGTTGTTCGCATCGACATAGCCTTCGGCGATGGCCGCGTCGACGGCACTCATCAGGTCGTCGTAGTCCTGGCTCGGATACGCGTGCTGGATGAGGTTGGCGAATTCCTCGCCGTAGGAAGTCGAGCCGCGCGGGTTGGTGTAGAGCACGACGTAACCGGCGCTTGCGTAGAGTTGGTAGTCGGTCGAGAACAGCGGCGCGTACGCGGCATAGGGTCCGCCGTGGATTTCGAGGATCAGCGGATATTTCTTGGTGCGATCGAAGTCGGGCGGCGTCACGAGCCAGGCGCCGATGGGTCGTTGATCGACGCTCGACTTCACTGCCAGCGGCTTCACGTCGCCGAGTGTCTTGGCGCCGAGGAAGGCGTCGTTCAGATGCGTCAGCTGGCGCACGCGACCGCGACTTTCGATGAACACATCTGACGGACGCTGTGCGGTGCCGCCCGTGAACGCGACGGCGCCGTTGTTCGCGACACTGAACGCGCCGCCGGTGTACGGGCGATCGAGGCCGGCGCCGCTCAGGTTGTCGGCCAGCGGCTCGATGCGGCCGTTCGACGTCAGTCGTGCGAGTCGCGTGCGGCCTTCGTCGTCGTACTGAATCACGAGGCTGCGGCTGTCGCCGCTCCAGGCGAGCGCGTCGATGCTGCGGTCGAGTCCGTCGCTCAGCGACTGCGGCGCACCGCCGTCGACGGCCATGGTGTAGGCGCGCGCATTGCTGTAGCCCATCAGCTTGTCGTCGAAGCCCAGGTAGGCGAGCTTCGAGCCGTCCGGCGATATGCTCGGTGCGGCATCGGGGCCGACGCGGTTGGTGACGGCCTGAATGCGCGCGTCGGCAACGGTGATGCGATAGAGCTCGGTGTTGACCGGTTCGCGCTGCCAGTTGTCGTTGCGATTGCCGGAGCAGTAGAGATGCGCGTCATCGCGCGACCAGGCCAGCGGGCCATTTTCGTTGAATGCGCCGAAGGTGAGCTGGCGCGGCGTGCCGCCGTCCGCGGGCACGACGTACACATGTGTATACCCGGGCTTCAGATAGCCAGCGCCGTCCGCGCGATACGTGATGTCGGTGATCACCTGCAGCGGTGCGGCCCACTGCGCGCCTTCGGGCTTCGGCGGCGCTTCGCCCAGGTCCGGTTTGTCGTCGGGGGCGAACATCGTGAAGGCGATCGCATTGCCGTTGTTCGACCAGGCGAGGTCGCCCGGGGCATCGACGAGTTCGGCGAGGCGGGCCGACTGACCCGTTTCCATCCAGCGTACGAACAGCTGCGGCCGACCCTCGTCCGAGGTCGAGACATACGCGAGGCGCTTGCCGTCGCGCGACCAGCGCGGCGACGAGTGCGAACCGCCGCCTGCGACCACGGGGACCTGCGTGCCGCTGTCGACGTCGATCAGCCAGATCGACTGGCGTGCGCGATCGGTCATCACGTCGTAGGAAATGCGCGTGTACGCGACGAAGCGGCCGTCGGGCCGGATCTGCGGATCGGCAGCGACCTGCAGTCCGAACAGGTCGCGGCCCTCGAATCTGCGCGAGGGGGCCTCGGCCGGTGCGGCGGTGGCGAGGGATGAGAAGAGCACAAGGACGAGTGCAGCCGGAGTGAAGCGCATGGGACCTCGAAGCGGCAGATGAGGGAGCCGGCGCATTCTCCATCGACGCTCAGGGAATGCGAAAGCGCGGCGCGCGGCTGTATGCAAGATGGGTTTTCTTCCCTCCTCCGCGATGGCGGGGGAGGGTCAGGGAGGGGGTCTTCGGAGTGCGCACGATGCCGTGAGCGCCGGTGCCGAGGGGCTTTGCTGGAACGCCGTAATACATCCATGTAGGCTCCGGCGCGCGCATCCATGCGCGCGACGGTCCAGCAAAGCCCCTCGGCACCGACACTCACTGCGGCGGTGGGTCCGGTGATGGATGAAGAAAAAGAGAAGAGGCCGGCTGAAGCCCAATGGTGTTGCATTAAGCGCCAAATGATTGAGATGAGGTCGAATTGAGCGTCCCTTCCTCCGCGCAGCGGGGGAAGGACAGGATGGGGGTGTCAAACCGGGCAGCGCAGTTTGCGTTGAGGCCCCCACCCTAACCCTCCCCCGCTACGCGGAGGAGGGGATCAGACGAGAGGCGATCAACGCAGAAAAATCCTTAATGCAGTGCCATTGGGCTGAAGCCGGCCCCACAGGAAGAGCAGGAAGAGGGAGCGCGAGTCCTTGTTTACCAGAACCGCCAGTACAGGAACGTCAGGATGGCGATCACGATCAGCGCGGCGATGTTGAAGCCGCGGCTCGTCGAATAGTCGATGTCCTTGAGTTCGACGCGCAGCGCGGCCGTGCGCTTCGGCTGCAGCAGCGACAGCACGATGGCGATGGCGAAGCACAGCAGGAACACGTAGCCGACCCGGTTCATGAACGGCACTTCGGGCAGCGCGAGCTTGAATGCCAATGACAATGCTGCCGAGGCGATGGCGGCGACGAGCGCGGCGGCGGCCGTGGTGCGTTCCCAGAACATGCCGAGCAGGAAGATCACGCAGATGCCGGGCGTGAAGAATCCGGTGAACTCCTGGATGTACTGGAAGGCCTGGTCGAAGCTGCCGAGCAGCGGGCGGGCAGAGAAGATCGCCACGATCAGTCCGATCACGGCGGCGATGCGGCCGATGCGCACCAGGTCGCGCTGCGAAGTCTGCGGGCGCACCGAGCGGTACAGATCCATCGTGAAGATGGTCGCGATCGAATTGATCTTCGAGCCGAGCGAGGCGATCACCGCGGCGACGAGCGCGGCGAACACCAGGCCGAGAATGCCGGTCGGCAACAGCGCCATGAGATGCGGATAGGCTTCGTCCGGGCGCGCCAGGTTCGGTGCGAGCACGAGCGCGGCGATGCCTGGCAGCACGATGATCAGTGGCATCAGCAGCTTCAGGAAGGCGGCGAGCACGATGCCTTTCTGCGCCTCGCGCACGCTCTTGGCAGCGAGCGCGCGCTGGATGATGTATTGATTGAAGCCCCAGTAGGACACGTTCATCACCCACAGGCCGCCGAGCAGCACCGACAGGCCGGGCAGGTCCTTGTAGTTCGGATTGTCGGCCGACAGGATCATGTCGAACTTCTCGGGGAACTGCGTGAGCAGCAGGTTGAAGCCGGCGAAGACACCTGCACCATCCGAAATCCTGTCGAGCGCGATGTAGCTGATCAGCAGGCCGCCGAGGACCAGCAGCGTCACCTGGATCACGTCCGTGAGCGCGACGGCCTTGAGTCCGCCGTAGAGTGCATAGGCGCCGGCGAAGATGCCTATCGCGATCAGCGCCGTCTGGATCTCGACGCCCGTCACCGTGTGCACGGCCGTGGCGCCGAGCCACAGGATCGATGTCAGGTTGACGAACACGTACACGCCCAGCCAGAACACGGCCATGACGTTGCGCACGGCGGGGCTGTAACGTTTCTCCAGGAACTCGGGCATCGTGTAGATGCCGTTCTTGAGGAAGATGGGCAGGAAGTACTTGCCGACGATGATCAGCGTCAGCGCCGCCATCCATTCATAGGAGGCGATGCCGAGGCCGATGACGTAGCCGGAGCCCGACATGCCGATGATCTGTTCGGCGGAGATGTTGGCGGCGATCAGCGAAGTGCCGATGGCCCACCAGGGCAGGGCGCGGCTCGCGAGGAAGTAATCCTGCGCATTCTTCTCGTGCTGGCCTTTCTCGCGCGAAACCCATTGCGCGAGGATGAAGATGCCCACGGCATAGATCGCCACGATGGCGATATCGAGAGTAGACAGCGTCACGATGATCCCCCAACGGTTGTCGTGAGCGGATCACCATGACCCGCTCCTGTTGTCGTTCAGTGCGGGCCGGCTGCAGCGCGATACGCTGCGACGACACGTTGCGCGCGCTCTGCGATCTCTTCGCGCGTGTATGCAGGCTTGAACAGTTCCGAGCCGAAGCCGAAGCCCGCGGCGCCGGCCTTCAGCCATTCGGCAATGTCGTCGGCGCCGACGCCGCCGACCGGCATCACGCCGACGTTCGACGGCAGCACATCCTTCAATGCCTTCAGATGGCGACTGCCGTAGGTCGCGGCGGGAAACAGCTTGAGGCGCGTGGCGCCGGCGCCGATCGCTGCGAAGGCTTCCGTCGCCGTGGCGACGCCGGGCAGTGCCGTCATGCCGAGACGCAATGCCGCGGCGATGACCTGCGGATCGCAATTGGGCGAGACGATCAGCCGGCCGCCGGCATCGAAGGTCCTCTGTACGTCGTCGATGCTCAGCACCGTGCCGGCACCGCACAGGCATGTGTCGCCGAAGCGGTTGCTCAGCGCGCGAATGCTGTCGAAAGGCTGCGGCGAATTGAGCGGCACCTCGATGGCGCGCAGCCCTGCGGAAAAAAGCGTCTCGCCGACCTCGATGGCGCGCGTGGGTGCGAGGCCGCGCAGGATGGCGACCAGCGGCAGGGAATTCAGCAGATCAGTCGGCATGGACGCCACCGGTGGAAAAGCGGATCGAGTGCAACAGTGTCAGCCCGCCGAGCGAAGCCTGCGAGCCGTCGACGATGGCGGTGTTCATGCGCAGCGCCTGCAGCGCCCGTCGATACCGTTCCGCAAGGCTCGAATTGGCGATGATCGTCACCGGACTGTCCCCGGTCGCGACGTCCGTGAACAGGCGCAACGCGCCGAGCACGTCGTGCGCGATGAGCAGTCCCGACAGAAAATCGGGCGCCTGCTCGCGCGCGAGATCGCCGGTCACCTGCCGGCTGCGACATTCGAACAGCAGGTGCACCAGGGCCGCCTGCGGATGGCTCAAGGCGCGTTGCACGCCGGCATCGAAAGCCGCTTCGTCGAAGCCCGCGGGGCGATCGCCGGCGCGCACCAGCACGCTGTGCTGATCGATGACCGCGAACAGTTCGCCGGTGACGGCGGTCAGGAACTCCTCGACGGAGCTGTCGCGCAGCACGACCCACTTGGCATGCGTGCCCGGCAGGCACAGAAGATGACGACCGCGAGCCAGTGACGGGTTCTGATGCAGTGCGCCGAGAATCTGGGTTTCTTCGCCGCGCATCACGTCGGGTGCGCCGTACCGGTTGCGGCACGACAGTCCCGGCGCAATGAAGACGGACCGTTCTGCAATGCTTGCCATGGCGCCGGCGATTCGCGCCGGCGGGGCAGGGCAGGGGACATACGGCACGTTCATCCAGCCGATGGTCGAGCCGACCATGCCGCACAGGATGACGGGCAGCGGTCCATGTTCCTGCCGCCAGGAGGACGTGAGTTCAGTCAGCACGGAGTCGAATCGCCCCGGCACCTGCGCCACGCCGGGGCCATCGGCCGCGGCCCGGACGGTCGAGTCATCGTCGACCAGGAACAGACGCAGATTCGTCGTTCCCCAGTCCCCGGCAATGAAGGCGGCCTTGGTCATGCGGCCGCTATGATAAATATGATAATTGGCGGAAGCCAGCCCGCCGGCGGCGGACAGGGCGGAACCGGGGCCTGCCGATCCCGCGGCCCCGGTTCGCGACGTCAGAGCCTCATCTCATCATCACCGCGACGACCAGCAGCACCAGCGTCAATGCCTGGAACCCCACGCGGGTCCACATCAGCGGCGTGCTGAATTCCTTGTCGGCGCTGCCGCCGCCGGACATGGCGAGCAGCCCGATGAACATGGTGGCCACCGTCGCGCCGATGGCCAGAACGATCACGATTGTCAGCAAGTCCATGGTTCAAACCCCCTGAGCCTTGTTGTGTCGTCGCCGGGACTATACCAACAGCAGCGACGAGGTCGAGGCTGGATTTGCCGCGGGCGTTGATTCATCAAAGGTAGTCCCTCCGGTCCGCGTGGCATCATTCCCGTTCAATGCCAAGAACCAGGTCATCCCGCGCCCGCCGCAGTTCCGGACGTCGCAAGCGAACATTCCGCATCCCGCGTTTCTGGCCCGCTCCCGCGACCCGGCGGAAACTGTGGCGGAACTTCCGACACATGCCGGGCGCCATGCAGATCATCGTGGCCCTCGTGGCGCTGGGCCTGTTCTGGCTGACGAGCAACTGGCTGTACCAGGTCGTCCGCAAGCCCTCGGAGCTGTTCTTTCCGGTCAGTGGCACGCTCTACAAATCGCCGCGCGAAACCTGGGCGCAGTACGCGCCGATCTTCCGCAGGCATTCCACCGCGGCGATCTCGCCGCAGTTCCTGGCGGCGTTGGCGCAGGTGGAAGGCTCCGGCAATCCGATCGTGCGGACGTACTGGCGCTGGTCGTGGTCGCACAAGCCCTATGAGGTCTACCGGCCGGCGTCGAGCGCGGTGGGCATGTACCAGATCACGGACGGCACCTTCGACGAAGCGCGGAGGTTGTGCATCCACGATCACCGCGTGGTCGAGGACGGCGCCTGGGACCGGTGGGAAACCTGCTGGTTCAACAGCCTGTACATGCGGGTCATCCCAAGCCATGCCGTCGAAATGACATCGGCCTATCTCGACAGCCGCGTCTCGCTGGCGTTGCGACGGGCGGGCATCCGCAGCGCCAGCGCCGAGCAGAAGCAGGATCTGGCCGCCGTGATTCATCTCTGCGGTGCGGGCGCCGGCAATCGTTACGCGGCGCGCGGTCTGCGCCTGACGCCCGGCCAGCGTTGCGGCGATCACGACGTGCGCGGCTACCTTGCCCGCGTGAACGCCATGAAGCGCACGTTCGCGAGCTTCGGCTAGCGCCGCCATCCGTGCCAGAATCTCCCGGGCCAAAATTGCCAGGCGATGGCGGAACCTACAAAGAATGATCGACACGACCCGCGGCGAGTCACGCCGCAACTAGCCGGGCCAGGTGCTGTTCGCCAGTCTCATCGGCACGACCATCGAGTTCTTCGACTTCTACATCTACGCCACGGCGGCGGTGCTGGTGTTTCCGCACCTGTTCTTTCCGACGGCGGATCCGGCCACGGCGACGCTGCAGTCGTTCGCGACGTTCGCGCTCGCCTTCTTCGCACGGCCGGTCGGCTCGGCGCTGTTCGGGCATTTCGGCGACCGCATCGGTCGCAAGGCGACACTGGTCGCTGCGCTGCTGACCATGGGGCTGTCGACGGTCGCGATCGGGTTGTTGCCGACGTATGAATCCATCGGCATCGCGGCGCCGCTGCTGCTGGCGCTGTGCCGTCTCGGCCAAGGGCTCGGTCTCGGCGGCGAATGGGGCGGCGCCGTGCTGCTCGCCACGGAAAATGCGCCGCCGCACCGACGCGCCTGGTACGGCATGTTTCCGCAACTCGGTGCGCCCATCGGCTTCATCTGTTCGACCGGGATCTTTCTGCTGCTCACGGGCCTGCTCGACGAACGGCAGTTCCTCGCGTGGGGCTGGCGCATTCCGTTCGTCGCCAGCGCGCTGCTGGTTCTCGTCGGGCTGTACGTGCGCCTGCGCCTGACGGAAACGCCCGCCTTCGAGCGCGCCATCGAGAACAACGAGCGGGTGCGCGTGCCGATGTTGACCGTCATTCGCGACTATCCGCGCGAACTCATTCTCGGCGCCTTCGCCGCGACCGCGACGTTCGTGGTCTTCTATCTGATGACCGTCTTCACGCTGAGCTGGGGAACGGCCGAACTCGGCTACAGCCGGCAGGAATTCCTGATCATGCAGATGGTGGGCATCCTGTTCTGCGCGGCGACGATTCCTCTGTCGGCGGTGCTGGCGGATCGCTTCGGACGACGCGCCATCCTGATGGTGTCGGCCGTGTCCGTGATGCTGTTCGGGCTGACGTTCGAGCCGCTGTTCGGCGGCGGTTCCGTCAATGCGACGATCTTCCTGGCGCTGGGACTGGCGGTCATGGGGGTGACCTACGGTCCGCTGGGAACCGCGCTCGGCGAACTCTTTCCCACGGCGATTCGCTACACGGGCGCGTCGGTCACCTTCAATCTCGCCGGCATTCTCGGCGCATCGCTGGCGCCCTACCTGGCCACCTGGCTGGCGACGCATCACGGCCTGTCGGCCGTCGGCTACTACCAGTCCGCCGCCGGCTTGGTCACCCTGATCGCGCTGCTCCTGATGCGGAAAGTCCCTGCGGGCGCAGCTTCGTGATGCGTGCACGCCGCCGCTTCGGGGCTTTCCGTACTCGCGCTTAAGGCGCACTCTGAATCGGGCTCGGCTGACGTGTGCGATGTGCCGGGCCTGCCGATGAAGCGATCAGCAGATCCGTCCGCGCCCGAGAGACGCGGCAATTTCCTGGAGTCGTAGAAATGAGATCAGCGATCAACCTCGCGCACTGGCTCGCTGCCGGCCTGCTGGCCGTCGCATCGTTCGAGTCCGTTGCCGCCAGCGATCCCGATGCCGTTGCCCGCGCGCTGGAACAGATGAACCAGCGCCTCGATCAGCTCGAGCAGCGCAATCGGGAACTCACCGCGCGCGTCGACGACCTGACGCGACAGAACGAAACGCTGCGCGCCGCCGCGCCGACGCCGCCTGCAGCCGCGGCTCCGGCGGCCGCCGCACCCGCCGTGCCGGCCGACGAATGGGCTTCGCGCATCCGTCTCGGCGGCGATTTCCGTTTCCGCCACGAGAACACCGACAACTCGCTGCTTGCGAACGACCGCACGCGCCAGCTCATCCGCGCGCGTCTCAGCGCCGCCATCAAGGTCAACGACCGGATCAAGGGCGAGATCGGCATCGGCACCGGCGGACGCGATCCGCGCGGCGGCAATGCGATCCTCGGCGAGGCCGAGGCGCGCAAGGACATCGGACTCGATCTCGGCTACATGACCTGGCAGGCGCTCGATTCGCTGGCGCTGACGGCCGGCAAGATGCGCGAACCCTATGTGCGCCCGGGCCGCAGCGCCTTCTTCGACAATGAAATCCGCCCCGAAGGCATCGCTGCGAACTACAAAGGCACGCACGGCATCTTCGCCAACGCCTTCAATTTCTGGCTCGAAGAGCGCGCCGTGCTCGGCGACTCGACACTGCGCGGCGGACAGGTCGGCTGGGACGGCACGCTCGGTGTCGCGAAGCTCAAGGCCGGCATCGGCTACTGGGACTACCACGACGTACAGGGCCGCTTCCCCGGCTTCGGCAACAGCATCGTCAACGAATTCGGCAATACCGTCGTCGGCAGTGGCGCGACTGCCCGCTATCTCTACGACTACGACATCGGCCAGGCCTTCGCGGAAACCAGTTTCCCCGTCGCCGGCGTGCCGCTGAGCCTGTTCGTCGACTACGGCCACAACTTCGAGGCCGACAATGGTCTCGACACCGCGTACAGCGTCGGCCTGGTCGTCGGCAAGGCGAACAAGGTCGGACAGTGGGACGTCGGCGTGCTGAAACAGAAAGTGGAAAAGGATGCACTGTTCGCCCACTGGACCGATTCGGAATTCGCCGGCGGCGTGACCGACAACGACGGTTATGCCTGGCGTGTGAGCTGGATGGCGATGAAGAACCTGCTGGTCAACGTCAACTACT
This sequence comes from Povalibacter sp., assembly GCF_036735925.1. Classification (NCBI taxonomy): domain Bacteria; kingdom Pseudomonadati; phylum Pseudomonadota; class Gammaproteobacteria; order Steroidobacterales; family Steroidobacteraceae; genus Povalibacter; species Povalibacter sp. The sequence goes on along the minus strand of NZ_DAINNK010000036.1, from coordinate 32,018 downwards.
ACGACACCGAGTTCAACGTCGATGTCGGCAACCGGGCGGATTTCGATCGCTGGCAGCTGGAGTTCAATTTCACGTTCTGAGTTCCTCCGGCTCCCTCCTCCGCGCAGCGGGGGAGGGTTGGGGTGGGGGCGTGCCGGGCGGTTTGTTTTCCCCTGGCTTCGCCCCCTCCCTGTCCCTCCCCCGCTGCGCGGAGGAGGGGACGCAATCGCGCCTGCGTCAGCAACGCCGAGTCCCCGCTTCCGGCATACTTCGCCCCCCCGAAGAATCCCCGGAACCGCCGATGAGTCAGGACAGCGCCCTGCCTGCCGATACCCGCGAAGACCTGCGCCAGGCGGCGCTCGACTATCACGAACTGCCGACGCCGGGGAAACTCTCCGTCACGCCCACCAAGCAGATCACCAACCAGCGCGACCTGGCGCTGGCCTATTCGCCGGGCGTTGCGGCGCCCTGCGAGGAAATCGTCGCCGATCCGCTCAATGCGTTCCGCTACACCGCGCGCGGCAATCTCGTCGGCGTGATCACCAACGGCACGGCCGTGCTCGGTCTCGGCGCCATCGGCGCGCTCGCCGCCAAGCCGGTGATGGAAGGCAAGGCAGTGCTGTTCAAGAAGTTCGCCGGCATCGATGTTTTCGACATCGAGATCAACGAGCGCGATCCGGACCGGCTCGTCGACATCATCGCGGCGCTGGAGCCGACCTTCGGCGGCATCAATCTCGAAGACATCAAGGCGCCCGAATGCTTCACCGTCGAACGCAAGCTGCGCGAGCGGATGAAGATCCCCGTGTTCCATGACGACCAGCACGGCACGGCGATCATCGTCTCGGCGGCGGTGCTCAACGGACTCGCGGTGGTCGGCAAGCCCATCGACCAGGTGAAGCTCGTGGTCAGCGGCGCCGGCGCCGCGGCGCTAGCCTGCGTCGATCTGCTCGTCGACGTCGGCTTGCCGATCCGCAACATCTGGCTGACCGATCTCGCCGGCGTCGTCTATGAAGGTCGCACCGAACTGATGGATCCCGACAAGGCGCGCTTCGCGCAGCCGACGTCGCTGCGCACGCTCGCCGACGTCATCAAGGATGCGGACGTGTTCCTCGGCCTCTCCGCGGGTGGCGTGCTGAAGCCGCACATGCTGGCGGACATGAAGCCGCGACCGCTGATCCTCGCGCTCGCCAATCCGACGCCGGAGATCCTGCCGGAGGAAGCCAAGGCCGCGCGTCCCGACGCGATCATTGCAACGGGTCGCAGCGATTACCCGAACCAGGTCAACAACGTCCTGTGCTTCCCGTACATCTTCCGCGGCGCGCTGGACGTCGGCGCCACGACCATCACGCGTTCGATGGAAATCGCCACGGTGCATGCGATCGCCGATCTGGCGCGCCAGGAACAGAGCGACATCGTCGCGAGCGCCTACGATTCGGACGAACTGTCGTTCGGGCCCGAGTACCTGATTCCGAAGCCGCTCGATCCGCGGCTCATCGTCAAGATCGCGCCGGCCGTGGCGCGTGCCGCGATGGACGGCGGCGTGGCGACGCGCCCGATCACCGACATGGATGCGTATGTGCAGCGCCTGCAGCAGTTCGTCTATCACAGCGGCACGTTCATGAAGCCGGTGTTCACCGCCGCCCGCAAGGCGCCGCCGGAACGTTCGCGCATCATCTTTGCCGAGGGCGAGGAAGAACGCATCCTGCGCGCTGCGCAGATCCTGGTGGATGAAGGCATCGCCTGCCCGACGCTGGTCGGTCGTCCCGCGATCATCGAAGAGCGCCTGCGGCGCTATGGTCTGCGCCTCACGCCGGGCAAGGATCTGACCATCGTCAATCCGGAACACGACGAGCGCTATCGCGAATACTGGGAAGAGTATCGCCGCATCATGGCGCGCCGCGGCATGACTGCCCAGTACGCCAAGCTCGAAATGCGCCGCCGCACGACGCTCATCGCCTCGATGCTGCTGCGCATGGGCGAGGGCGACGGCATGCTCTGCGGCACGATCAGCACGACGGCGCGCCACCTGCGCTACGTCGACGACGTCATCGGTCTCGCGCCGGGCGCGACCTGCTATGCGGCGATGAATGCGGTGCTGCTGCCCGGACGCCAGGTGTTCCTGACCGACACGCACGTGAATCTCGATCCGACGGCGGAACAGATCGCCGAGATCACGTTCCGTGCGGCGGCGGAGGTGCGTCGTTTCGGCATCGAACCGAAAGTCGCATTGCTGTCGCATTCCAATTTCGGCACCAGCGATGCGCCGTCCGCACTCAAGATGCGTCGCGCGCGCGAACTCATCGAAGCCCAGTCGCCCGATTTCGAATTCGACGGCGAAATGCACGGCGACAGCGCCCTGAGCGAATCCCTGCGCCGCAGCGCGCTGCCCGAATCGACGCTCACCGGCTCGGCGAACCTGCTGGTGCTGCCGAACCTCGATTCGGCCAACATCGCCTACAACCTGCTCAAGACTTCCGCCGGCAACAACGTCGCCATCGGTCCGATCCTGCTCGGCTGCGCCGCGCCCGTGAACATCCTCACCGCCTCTGCCACCGTGCGGCGCATCGTCAACGTGACGGCGCTGACGGTGGCGTCGGCGAACAAGAACTGAGAGTTGGGAATTTCACACGGAGATCACGGAGGGCACGGGGTCCCGGAACAGAAATTTCTTTCTTGCCCCCGTGCTCCCCGTGTCCCCCGTGGAAACTCCTCTTATTCTTTGCTCCGACCTCCGTGTGCTCCGTGATCTCCGTGTGAAATCTTCACGAACTGCAGGACGCCGTCGTTCACGGAGCCGGCGCGCAGGGCGAGCAGATCCAGCACGTAGTTCTGGTGCAGGCGCCACGGCGCCTTCGCGCCCTGGCGGGGGAATTTGTCGAGCGAGCGCTGCACGTAGCCTGAAGAAAAATCGATCCAGGGCTGTTCCGCCATCGAGGGATCGGGCCGGCGCGGTGTGCACTGGCGGAAGCCGTGGCGATCCATGTAGTTCAGCAGGCGACAGACGTACTCGCAGGTGAGGTCGCACTTCAGCGTCCAGGAGGCGTTGGTGTAGCCGATCGCCGAGGCGAGATTGGGAATGCCGCTGTACATCATTCCCTTGTAACCAACGGTCTTCGACAGATCGACCGGTGTGCCGTCGACGGATACCTGCGCGCCGCCGAGCGGGACGAGGTTCAGTCCCGTCGCGGTCACGATGAGATCGGCCGGCAGTTCCTTGCCCGACTTCAGCCGGATGCCTTGGTCGGTGAACGTGTCGATGTGATCGGTGACGACGGATGCGCTGCCCTTGCGGAGCGCGGCGAACAGATCGCTGTCGGGGACGAGACACAGGCGCTGGTCCCACGGGTTGTAGCGCGGACTGAAGTGCGTGGCGATGTCGTAGTCCGCGCCCAGTTCCTTTTCCAGGCCTTTGTGGATCATCTTCTTCATCGCCTCGGGCCGGCGGCGCGCGAGCTGATAGAAGAGCATGCCGAGCAGGACGTTTTTCCAGCGGACCATGCCGTAGGCGAGTTTCGCGGGCAGGCGGCGGCGCAGCCAGTTCGCCACGCCGTCCTGCGCCGGTCGCGACACGATGTAGGTGGGCGAGCGCTGCAGCATCGTCACGTGCGCGGCCGTGCGCGCCATTTCGGGCACGAGCGTGACTGCCGTCGCGCCGCTGCCGATGACGATCACGCGCTTGCCGGCGTAGTCGATGTCGCGGGTCCATTGCTGCGGGTGGACGATGCGGCCCTTGAACTGTTCGGCCCCCGCGAACTGCGGGGTGTAGCCGCTTTCGTAGCTGTAGTAGCCGCTGCACATGAACACGAAGCTGCAGGTGAATCGTACGGTCTCGCCGCCCGATCCGCGTTGCGCCTCCACCGTCCAGCGGGCATTGGTGCTCGACCAGGAAAGCTGCGTCACGCGGTGGCCGAAGCGGATGTGGCGGTCGACGTCGTGCTCGCGCGCCGTCTCGCGGATGTAGTCGAGGATCGAATGACCGTCGGCGATCGCCTTCGGCTGCGTCCATGGCTTGAACGAATAACCGAGCGTGTACATGTCGGAATCGGAACGGATGCCGGGATAGCGGAACAGATCCCAGGTGCCTCCGATGCCGTCGCGGCCTTCGAGGATGACGTAGCGCTTGCCGGGACACTCGGCCTGCAAATGACACGCGGCCCCGATGCCGGAGAGGCCGGCGCCGACGATCAGTACATCGAAATGCTCAGGCGACATGCAGGCTCCTTGTCTTTCCCTCCTCCGCGCAGCGGGGGAGGGCAGGGAGGGGGCGGTGGCCGGACGGAACGAAATCCGGCAGTCTCGCCGAATGAAGACCAAGGTTACGATGCTGCTCGCGCTGTTGTCTGCGCTGGCCGGTGCCGCTGCGACGCTCGCTCATCCCGGCGGCGTCGATGCCGACGGCTGTCATCGCGACCGCGGCACGCAGCAGCGGCATTGTCATCCGGAGCGGGCGAGCAGGCCTGCACGCGATGCAACGAAGCCGCCGCATCCCGGCGACGAAGGGGTGTTCTACGGCCCCGTCACCGATGCCATCGACGGCGATTCGCTGAAAGCGAAGATCCAGGGTGTCGTAATGGAATTCCGGCTCGCCGGCATCGACGCGCCGGAAAGCGATCAGCCGTACGGAAAGCAGGCGGCCGCGGAACTGCGGGCGCTGGTGAAGGGCCGGCAGATTACGGTCGTGTTCGAGGACGTCGATCGCTACGGCCGCGTCGTCGGCGATGTCTGGGTCGATTCGCTGTTCATCAATCGCGAACTGGTGGCGCGCGGCGCCGCCTGGTTCTATCCGCAGTTCGCGCGTGACGATGCGCTCTTCCAGGCGGAAGAAGCGGCGCGCGATGCAAAGCGCGGGTTGTGGGCGTTGTCCGCCGATGAGCGCGTCGAGCCCTGGGTCTGGCGCGAGCGCAAGCGCGCGGCCGGCCGGCCCGACGATCGTCGCTGAGCGTCGTCGCCGATGATGCTCAAGCGACCGCAGCGCTACCTGCTGATGATCCTGAGTTCCATCGCCGTGGCGTGGACCGTGCTGCGCCTGCTGCCGCTCAAGGCGGCATTGGGGTTCGCGCTCGTGCCGATCGCGATGGTCCTGGTACTCATCGTGTGGGCGCGCCAGCTGTTCGTCGGTCGCTGGCATACGCGCCGGCGACAGTGGGAGAAGGCTGTGGCGAGCTACCAGCGCTACGAAAAAATGCTGCTGATGAACCGGTTCTCGGGCTGGCTCGCGCCGCTGCACCTCGGTATCCACACGCTCGATGGCGTGGCGCGAACGCGCAACCTCATCGCGCAGGCGCTGATGCAGATGCAGAAGCCCGACGAAGCCGAAGGCTGGCTGCGCGCGTCGCTGCAGCGCGATCCGCTCTATGCCGTGCCGTACACGAATCTCGGCACGATCGCGGCATGGCGCGGACAGGATGCGATGGCACGCAGGCATTTTCAGAAGGCCGTGGATCTGGGGTTCAGTCCCGTGATGGCGGAGCAGTTGTTTCAGCGGGCGCGGCAAAGGGCCCGCGCGGGCCGTCAGTAGCGGAGTTCTTCCCTCTTCCTGTGGGGCCGGCTTCAGCCGGCCTCTTCAGAAGTCAGGCTGAAGCCTGACCTACAGTCAGAGGCCGGCTGAAGCCGGCCCCACAGGAAGAGGAAGAGCCGGCTACGGCTTGCCGGCCTTTTCCGCCGCGACGCGTTCTTCCTCGCGCGCCCCCGCGAGAATGCCCGGCAGCGCATAGTTGCCCTCGTGGCAGGCGTATTCGTAGATCCTGTCGCGGGTCGCGTTGAACGCGAGTTCGCCGGTGACCGGTGCACTGAAGTTCGCCGGATCTTCCAGCGTGTAGCGGTAGAAAATCTGCGTCGGGCTGACGCGCGTCAGGCGCTCGGTGACTTTCAGATTCTCCGACGAGCCGCGATAGCTCTGATCGCGGCGGAAGTTCGTCGTCTCGATCACCAGCGTGTCGCCTTCCCAGCGGCCGATGGAATCGCCCATCCACTGTCGCACGCTGGCCGGCCGATGCTTCGCATCGAGCCGCACCATGCGCACGTCGTGAACCATCTCGACGTGGATCATGACCACGTCCTGGGTCTGCACGATCTGATAGTTGTTGTTGTAGAGCAGCGGCAGCATCGGCGGGCCGGCGCTCGAGTCGAACGACAGGATGCAGCGTTCGCCGAGCGGCCGGATCTCCGGACCGTCGGCGCCGTTCTTGCCGCGATACGCCGCGTACAGCGCCATGAGACGTTGCTGACCCAGCTGCGTCGGCGCCGGCATGCGTCCATTGGGCGGGTCGACGATGATCGACGTGCGGCGCTCGCCGTTGAGCGACAGCAGGTGCGCGCCCGGATCGACCCAGAAATTGTTGTAGCCGCAGTTCACGCCGCTGAAACCGCCGCCGCAATCCTTCGGCAGATCTTCGATGCCGAGCGACGGATCGGTCGGCTTGTTCTGTTCGTCGCGAAACTCGGAGTTCTCCTTCTCCAGCGCGGCTGCTTCGTCCTCGCTGATGACGAGTCGCGTGCCGAACTTCGTATCGCGCTCGACCGGTGTGAGCGTCGCATTGGTCCAGATGCCCTGCAGATCGGGCTGTCCATGCTCCGTGCGCGGCACGTTCCAGCCCGCCTGCACCTTCGGCTCGCTGCCCGCGCCTGAAGCGTCGAGCATGGCGGCTGCCAGCGCGATGGCAGCGATCAATCGACCGGAAAAAGTCATCGGTTACCCCCGTCCAGGCCTGCTTCTGGTGGCTCTACAAATGGATACCAGAAATTCTATATCGCAGTGCAGTTCATGGCTCGAAGCGATCGCTGCAGCAGCGTTGGTGCCGTGGAATATGGCACAGGACGCGGATTCAGTCACGGGAAGGGCGTCGCCGAGGGATGGTAAATCTCCGTGCCGACATTTCTAAACACTCGTCATCGCGGCTGCCGCGGCCGCAAATGCCGCATCCGCGCCCGTTCCGGCCCGCAGTCTGATTGTGGGGGCCAATTGCATTCTCTATGCTCCGCCGCCACGAGGGAGCCGCCGCATCTCCCGCATTCCAAGAACGCATCAACGGGGGGAATCGACCTTGGCCACGACGACGGCATCTCTCGCGGGCAGCACGAGCGGCGCGCAAAGCTACGGATCGCCCGGCTACCGGCTCTATGTGCTGATCATGCTGACGCTGGTCTACACGCTGAATTTCATCGACCGCAACCTGGTGAACGTGATCGCGCAGCCGATCATTCAGGAGTTCCAGCTCTCCGACAGTCAGTACGGTTTCCTCAATGGCCCGCCGTTCGCGATCTTCTATGCGCTGATGGGCATTCCGATCGCGATGGCGGCGGATCGTTACAACCGCGTCGTCATCGTCGCGATCTGCATTTCCATCTGGTCGCTGATGACCGCGCTGTGCGGGTTCGCGACGTCGTTCATGTTCCTGCTGATCGCGCGCATCGGCGTGGCGATCGGCGAAGCCGGCAGCACGCCGCCGTCGAACTCCATCCTCGCCGACTACTACAAGCCGAAGAACCGCGCGGCGGCGCTCGCGGTGTTCGCCATGGGCGTGACCGTCGGCTCGGCGCTCGCCAACTATTTCGGCGGGCCCATCGCCCGCAGCCTGAACGGGCCGGCGCTGCAGCGGCTGTTCGAAGGCTGGGACTGGCAGTGGATGATCGGTCTCACGGACTGGTCGCAGATCGCCGGCTGGCGCGTGGCTTTCGTCGTCATCGGCGCGCCCGGTCTCATCATCGGCCTCATCACGCTGCTGACCGTGAAGGAGCCGCCGCGCGGATTCTCCGATCCTCCGGGAACCGTGAAGGGCCAGCGCGCAAGCATCCGCGAAACGCTGCAGGAACTCGCCGGCAAGTCGACGTTCTGGAACATGGCGATGGGCGCGTCGATCGTCGCGCTCGTGGGCTACGGACTGGTCGGCTTCCAGGCGCCGCTGACGCAGCGTCTGCACGGTGTCGATGCGGGCACGTATGCGATCCAGTTCGGCGGACCGCTGGCCATCGTTGCGGCGTTCGGTACGTTCGCCGGCGGAATGATCGTGCATCGACTGACGTCGCGCGTTTCGTCGGCAGTCGCGCTGGTGCCGGCAGCCGGCATACTCATTTCGATACCGCTCTACATCTTCGCGTTCACGCGCCCGACCGAGGATCTCTACACGGTGCTGCGCCCGGTGTGGTGCGCCGCCGCGTTCTTCCACTACATGTACCTGGGCTCGCAATACACGATCGGGCAGGGCGTCGTCAGCCAGCGCTCGCGCGCCTCGGCCGTCGCGATCCTGCTGCTGTTGATTGCACTGATCGGCAACGGCATCGGCCCGCTGCTGGTCGGCTGGCTCAGCGACACGTTCATGAACATGGAAATGGTCAAGGTGAACGCCGGCAGCGCGCTGACTGCTGAGTTGTGCCGGAACGCGGCCGAAGTGGCGAAGCTCGCAACGGAACAGCAGGTGATCTGTCGTGGCGCCTACGCCGAAGGACTCAAGCTGTCGATGATCGCGACGACGCTGCTGTTCATCCCGGCTGCGTTCTTCTTCTATCTTTCGTCACGTACGCTGCACAAGCACATGCTGGCGAAGGCGGTTTGAGGAGAGAGAATGGCCGCAAAAAGGCGCAAAAAACTCAAATCAGGAAGAAGAGATTCTTACCTTTGAGTCCTTTGCGCCTTTTTGCGGCCATTCTCATTTTCTGAATCTAGGCCCGCCGCAGCCTGCGCCGCCTGAAATCCGCAATCACTTCACGCGCCGCGTTGTGTCCCGGCGCGCCGGTGACGCCGCCGCCCGGATGCGTTCCTGAGCCGCACATGTACAGGCCGGGCAACGGGCCGCGGTAGTTGCCGTAGCCGAGGGTGGGGCGGGCGGAGAACATCTGATCGAGGCTCAATGCGCCGTGGAAGATGTCGCCGCCGATCAGGCCGAAGGTGCGTTCCAGGTCGAGCGGGCTGTTGATCTGGCGGCCCAGTACGGACGCTTTGAAATTCGGTGCGTGGCGGTTGACGGTGTCGATCATGAGATCGGCGACGGTCTCGCGATGTGCATCCCAGGATTCGCCGTTCGGCAACTGCGGCGCGACGTGCTGGCAGAAGAGACTCGCGACATGCTGGCCGCGCGGGGCGAGGCTGTCGTCGAGCGTCGAGGGGATCAGCATCTCCACGATCGGCTCCTTCGACCAGCCGTGCGTGCGCGCGTCGAAGTAGGCCTGCTCCATGTAGCGCAGCGTCGGCGCGAGGATGACGCCGGCGGTGTGATGCGCCGCGCGCTGTTTGCCGGGCAGGCAGGTGAAATCCGGCAGCTCGGACAGCGCGACGTTCATGCGGAACGTGCCGGAGCCGCAGCGATAGTGGTCCATCGCTTCGCGAAACGGTGCCGGCAGTACGGCGCCGTCGATGAGTTGCTGGTACAGCAGCTTCGGATTCAGATTCGACACGACGGCGCTGGCGCGGAACGATTCGCCGCTTTCCGTCACGGCGCCCACGGCGCGACCCTGCTCGACGATGACTTCGCGCACACCGGCATCGAGACGGATATCGACGCCGCGCGAGGCGGCGCATTTCGCCATGGCCTGCGTGATGGCGCCCATGCCGCCGATCGCATGTCCCCATGCGCCTTTCCTGCCGTTCACTTCGCCGAACACGTGATGCAGCAGCACGTACGCGGTGCCTGCAGCATAGGGGCTGGCGAAGTTGCCGACGATGCCGTCGAAGCCGAACAGCGCCTTGATCGGATCGCTTTCGAACCAGCCGTCGAGATAGTCGCCGGCGGAGGCGGTGAAGAGCGTCAGGAACTGCTGCCGCATCGGCAGATCGAGTTTCTTCAATCGCGCGGCCATGTGCCCGGCGTGCATGATTTCCGGCAGCGCCTGGCGCCAGCTGCCGTGCACGACATTCGGCGGCGTCTGCAGCACGAGATCGCGCAGCACGTCGGCGATGACGTCGAGCCGTTCGCCGTACGCATCGAGACGCCCGGCGTCGCGCGGCGAGAACTTCGCCACTTCCTGCTGCGTGCGTCCGCCGCCGCTGCACAGATAGCGGCCGTCGGTCGTCGGCAGGAAGTTGGAGATCTCGCGTTCTACGACACGCAATCCGTGCCGGTGCAGTTCCAGGTCGCGAATGACTTTCGGATTGAGCAGCGACACCGTGTAGGAGGCCACCGAGTTGCGGAAGCCCGGATGAAATTCCTCGGTGACTGCCGCGCCGCCGACGACATGCCGCCGTTCGAGCACCGTGACCTTCAGGCCCGCGGCCGCGAGGTAGGCGGCGCAGACCAGGCCGTTGTGGCCGCCGCCGACGATCAGGACATCGCTGTGGTGGGTCATTGGATTTTCTGTGCTGCTTTCACGCAGCGTTGCAGCAGTTTCCCGTTGCCGATGCGGGTCGTCCAGCCGGCGAACGCCGCCGTCGGGCCGCGCCACTTCAGTTCGTCGACATCCTCGAACAGCTTCGCATCGGTGCGCAACGTGGCCAGCCGTTTGAACAGCAGCGCGAGATCGCGGCGCTCGCCCAGTACGTCAGCCGGAAAGTCTTCGAGGCGCCCGTAGCGATCGATGAGTCGCGCCGCGCCGACGCGGCCGATGCCGGCCAGCCCGGGATAGCCGTCGGCGCTGTCGCCGACCAGCGCGAGCAAGTCGGGAATCATGGCCGGGTCCACGCCGAACTTCTCCCGTACGGCCGCGGCATCGCGAATCGCCTTGGCCTTGCGATCCACCTGCACGACGCGTGTGCCGCTCACGCATTGCGCGAGATCCTTGTCGACGGTCCAGATCGAGATCTTTTCCACGCGCTCATCGGCTGCGGCGAGATGCGCTGCCGAGGCGAGCGCGTCGTCCGCTTCGAGTTCGATCATGGGCCAGCAGGCGATGCCCATCAGGCGGATGGCCTCTTCGAGCGGATGAAACTGCGCCCACAGCGCCGGCTCGATGCCATCGCCGGTCTTGTAGCCGGACCACAGCTGATTGCGGAACGATTCGATGACGTGATCGGTCGCGACGCCGAGGTGCGTGGCGCCGCCTTCGATCATTTCGAGCAGCGTGTTGAGTACGCCGGCCACGGCGCCGAAGGGCGCGTCCTCGCCCTTGTTGAAGCGGCGCAGGCCGTAGAAGTGCCGGAAGAGTTCGTAAGTGCCGTCGACGAGATGAACGATCATGCAGCCTCCACACCTTCTTCCTGTAGGTCAGGCTTCAGCCTGACTCTGAAGAGGCCGGCTAGAGCCGGCCCCACAGTACGAAGCCCCCACCCTAACCCTCCCCCGCTGCGCGGAGGAGGGGATCAGACGAGAGGCGATCAACGCAGAAGAATCATGTAGGTCAGGCTTTAGCCTGACTTCCGAAGAGGCCGGCTGTGACCGAAGGAAATCCCGCGGGAAAGCCGGCCCCACAGGAAGAGTGCCGGGGAATCCGCACGGTCAGCGAGCGATAGCCGCGCACGAACGTCGAATACACGCGGTCCGGCTCGCCGGTGACCTCGATCACGGGAAAGCGCTTGAGGATCTCCTCCCAGATGATCTGCAGCTGCAGTTCGGCCAGCCGGTTGCCGACGCAGCGATGAATGCCGTAGCCGAACGAGATGTGCTGGCGCGGACGTTCGCGATCGATGAGATAGCGCTCGGGATCATCGATCATCCCGGCATCTCGATTGCCCGAGATGTACCACATGATGACCTTGTCGCCCTTGCGGATCTGCTTGCCGCGGAATTCGACGTCCTCGATCGCGGTGCGCCGCATGTGGGCCAGCGGCGTCTGCCAGCGGATGGTTTCCGACACCATGCCCGGAATCAGTTCGGGATGAGCGCGCAGTCTGTCGTACTGATCCGGGTTCTGGTTCAGCGCCAGCACGCTGCCGGTGATCGTATTGCGCGTCGTGTCGTTGCCGCCGACGATCAGCAGGATCACGTTGCCCTGAAATTCGAACGGCGGCATGTTCCGCGTGTCCGGCCCATGCGCCAGCATGGAGACGAGATCGTTGCCGGGCTCGCGCGCCGCGCGTTCGTGCCACAGCTTCTGGAAGGTCGTGAAGCATTCGCCCATTTCCTCGACCCATTGTTCGGGCCGGTCGATCACGCCGCCGCCGGGCACGGCGGTGGCGACATCCGACCAGCGCGTGAGTTTGCGGCGATGCTCCTGCGGAAAGTCGAACAGCGTCGCGAGCGTCATCGCGGTCAGCTCCATCGATACCTTGTCGACCCAGTCGAACTCGACGCCGATGGGCAGTGCATCGAGGATCGCGGCAGCGCGTTCGCGGATCAGCGGTTCGAGGGTCTTGAGATTGCCCGGCGACACCATCGGCTGCACCGTGCGGCGCTGCACGTCGTGCTTGGGCGGATCCATGGCGATGAACATCGGCAGCGGCGCCCGGTCCTGACCGTTGCCGAACAGCGTGATGCCGCCGAGCGAAGCTTCCGAGGAAAACTGTTTGTGATTGGTGTCGACCGCCATGATGTCGGCGTAGCGCGTGATCGACCAGTAACGGCCGTACATCGGGCTGTCGAACAGATGGACGGGATCTTCCCGGCGCAGGCGTTCGAAATAGGGGCCGATGACGTCGTGATGAAACAGCTTGGGATTGGCGACGTCGATGCTCTCGACCGGACGGGCGTACGCATCGCGCCGCGCCTCTTCCAGGGTCTGCGGCACGTCGGGAAAATGATTCAGGTTGAAACTGACCGGAGGGCCGGCAGTGCTTGCGAGTGTCTCGCTCATGATTCCCCCTTCGAATGCCAGGCCTTAGTGCTGGGACTCCGGCAGATGCACGATGAGGCCGTCGAGGTCGGCGCGCATCCGGATCTGGCAGGACAGCCGCGAGTCCGCGGCCGCGCCGTCGGCGAACTGCAGCATGTCCTGTTCGACGTCGGTAGCCGGGCCGACCGCATCCAGCCATGCCGGATCGACGTGGACATGACAGGTGCCGCAGGCGGCACAGCCGCCGCAATCGCCATCGATGCCAGGGATGCCGTTGGCGACGGCCCCTTCCATCAGGGTGGTGCCGTCCGCCAGTTCGATGGCGTGCCGGGTGCCGTCGTGAGCGATGTAGTGGACGCGTCCCATGCCTGTATTGCACCGGTCTGCTGACCGGTCGAAAGTAGCCGACGGCTCCGCGCGATGACAAGTGAACCGCAGGCCCGGTGCGTGCACAGGAACTTCATGCGGTACGGCGCGTTGCATGAAACCCCTGCGCACGGCGCGGTGGCCTATTCATCGATATCAGGCTTCAATACCAGGCTTCGGGAGGCGGGCCCGCAGCCAAGGCGTCAGCGATGAGATTCAGGGCGTTCAGGACTTTCGGACCGGGAACCGGCGCCGGCAGGCGTGCGTGTGGACGCCCATGAGTTCGTCGCGGCCGGGGAATGCCGACCTGCATCGCCTCGAACAAGCGCTGGCCCAGGCGAACGCCGACATCGATCGCCTGCAACGACAGATCCGGGACATGGACGCGACCCTGGAGCGGCGGGTCGCTGAACGGACCCGCGAACTGCAGCGCAGCGAACAGCAGTTGCAGCAGCTCATGGCCGGGATCGCGGACTGCGCCATCTACATGCTGGACGCCGCCGGCAATGTCGTCAGCTGGAATCCGGGCGCGGAACGCATCAAGGGCTACACCGCCAGCGAAATCATCGGGTGCAATTTCGCGGAGTTCTACACGCCGGAAGATCGCGAGAACGGCAAGCCCGCGCAGACGCTCGCCATCGCGACGCGCCTGGGCAAGTACGAAGCGGAAGCCTGGCGCGTGCGCAAGGACGGCACCCGCTTCTGGGCCGGCGTGCTCGTCGATGTCATCCGCAATCCGCAGGGCGAGGTGCTCGGCTTCGCCAAGGTGACCCGCGACATGACCGAGCGGCGGGCGATGCAGGAGCAGCTGCACCAGTCGCAGAAGATGGAAGCGATCGGCCATCTGACGGGCGGCGTGGCGCACGACTTCAACAATCTGCTCACCGTGATCCTCGGCAATCTCGACAGCATCGGTCGTCGCATTCCGCAGGACAACGAACGCCTGGCGCGTGCCGTTCGACATGCGACGGAGAGCGCCGAGCGCGCAGCCACGTTGACGCAGCAACTGCTCGCCTTCGCCCGCCGTCAGCCGCTGAATCCGAAACCGACCGACGTGAACCGGCTCGTCGCCGGCATGGACGATCTGCTGCGACGGACGCTGCGGGAGGACATCGTGATCGAGAACGTGCTGAGCAGGCAGGACTGCCACGTCGAGATCGATCCGCATCAGCTCGAGAGCACGATTCTCAATCTCGCGGTCAATGCCCGCGACGCGATGCCCCAGGGCGGCCGTCTGACCATCGAAACGGCCACCGTGCATGTCGAGCCGGATACGGTCGGGCGCGGCGAATTGAAGCCCGACGACTACGTGCTCATCTGCGTGACCGACACCGGCTGCGGCATGACGAGCGAAGTGCTGTCGCGCGCGTTCGATCCATTCTTCACGACGAAGCCGCTCGGCGAAGGGACCGGTCTCGGGCTGAGTCAGGTGTTCGGTTTCGTCACCCAGTCGGGCGGCTATGTCCGGCTGCACAGCGAAGTGGGGCGCGGTACGACCGTGAAGATCTACCTGCCGGCGCTCGTCGGCGAAATGCCTCCGCAGGAAGCGAAAGCGCCGCCTGCGCCGATGCATGCCCTGTCGGGCGAGACCGTGCTGGTCGTCGAGGACGATGACGATGTCCGCATCTACAGCACGGAAACGCTGCGCGAACTCGGGTTCAAGGTGCTCGAAGCCAATGACGGCGCCTCGGCGCTGCGGGTGCTCGAACATCACCCGGAGGTGAGTCTGCTGTTCACCGACGTCGGTCTGCCGGGCATCAATGGCAGGGAACTGGTCGAAGCGGCGCGCAGCCGCCGGCCGGGCCTGCGCGTGCTGTTCACGAGCGGCTATGAACGCAATGCGCTGATGCACGACGGCCGGCTCGATGCGGGCGTCGTGCTGCTGCCCAAGCCGTTCACGCGTTCGCTGCTCGCGAGCCGCGTGCGTGAGGCGCTGGATGCGTCGCTGGATTAGTTCGACGGCCCCGAGGGGAGAAGGACAGGGGTTTCTGTAGGTCAGGCTTTAGCCTGACTCTGAAAGCGGCCGGCTGAAAGCCGGCCCCACAGTGAGAGCCCCCACCCTAACCCTCCCCCGCTTCGCGGAGGAGGGGATCAGACCAACTCTTTTATGCGGTCTTTGCGGCCTCTTCTCTGTTCCGCGTCTACAGCTTCCCCGCAATGAGCTGATGGAGCTTGCGCAGATCGGCCGCAAACAGCCGGATGCCTTCGGCCAGTTTCTCCGTCGCCATGGCATCCTCATTCAGGTGCCAGCGGAAACTGCGTTCGTCGACGTCCGGGATCGCGGGCGCCGCGCCGGGATTCTCGGGCGAAAGCTTGCGCTCCAGCGTGCCCTGGTCCTTGCTCAGTTCGTCCAGCAGCGCGGGAGAAATCGTCAGCCGATCGCAGCCGGCCAGTGCCTCCACTTCACCGGCCGAGCGGAACGATGCGCCCATGACGATGGTCTTCACGCCGCGCGACTTGTACGCGGCGTAGATGGCGCGCACCGAGCGCACGCCAGGATCTTCTTCCGGCGCGAACGAGCGGCCCTCGTTCTTCACGTGCCAGTCGAGGATGCGGCCCACGAACGGCGAAATCAGGAACGCGTCGGCATCCGCGCAGGCCATGGCCTGCACCAGCGAGAAGAGCAGGGTGAGATTGCAGTCGATGCCTTCCTTCTGCAGCACGCGTGCGGCCTGGATGCCTTCCCAGGTCGAGGCGATCTTGATCAGGATGCGCTGGCGCGGAATGTCGCGCGATTCGTAGGCCGCGATGATGGCGCGCGCCTTCTCGACGGTGGCGGCCGTGTCGAACGACAGGGTCGCGTCGACCTCGGTCGACACGCGTCCCGGCACCAGCTTCGTCAGTTCGGCGCCGACGGCCACGGCCAGGCGGTCCGCGGCCGCGGCAATGACGCTCTCGCGGGCGCCGTTCTGCCTGCGGCCCCAGGCCAGCGTTTCATCGACGACCGGCGCGAGCGCCGGCAGTGCGACCGCCTTGAGCAGGAGCGTGGGATTGGTCGTGCAATCCACCGGTTGCAGCGCGCGGATCGCTTCGATGTCGCCCGTGTCGGCGACCACTACAGTCATCTTGCGCAATTGATCGAGTTTCGAGGCCATGGTCACTCCGAAAGGCGCATCCGCAGATGCGGTCGTCGACAGGGGATGGTGCGACCTTACACCGAACTGCGCTCGGCGGTCTCCGTGCGTCGATGTCGTCGGAATATGTCGCGGACTGCGCGTCTGGTAGCGCGCCAGCGACATGAAAACGAGCGTGAGCGAAATCAGCATGAATTCCGCGACTTTCGTGCGGTCGACGCATGTGTCGCGCAATCCACGTCGCCGAATCGGCACTGCAAACCGTACGTGATGTGAGCGCGATGTCGCACGCTATACGTATGGCTGTGCGCAAAGTGCGGCAGGAGAATCGATCGCTGTCGATGCTGGGGATTCAGGCTTGAGCGGGCAATACAGGGGAGGCTGCCCACGAGCTCGGTGGATCGTGGAGTGATCGGCGATGCGAAGACCGTGGATTGTGTTGTTCGGGTTGCTGCTGTGCCCCTTCGTGGCCGGTGCATGCGAATCGAATGATCGACACCGGTGCAGGCAGCTCATCGGGCAGCTCATCGCCTACCGCAGCGAAGCCATCGAATACGCCTTCGGCAGCGTGTTCGACGTGTTGCCCGACAACGTCGAAATCAAGTTCGTCAGTTCCAGCGACCCGCAGTATGCAAAGTTCTCCGGCCGTGTCGCCTACGATCAGGCGGCACGCATGATGATCGTGCCGCGACGCTATCTGGATGCACAGACGCCGAACCCGCTGCGCTGGGCGGCGGCGTACTGGCCGTACTACCGCAATCCCCAGTACCAGGCCGCCTTTCCCCTCATCGCCGCCATCGACAGTGCGCTGTGGGGGGCGGTGCTGCAGGAAACGGCGCATGGTCGCGGGCTGTCGTGGCCCCACGCCGAATGCAGCTCCGTCGACCTCAGCAAGCGGCTGCCGTGCGAAATGCTGATCGCCGGCGTCGGCGCACTGCTCACCGACAATCGCGTCGAGATGTTCAATGCCAACCGGATCGACCGGATCTGGCCCGATGATTTCTCGTCGTTCCAGCAGCGCGCCTGGCGTACCGATCGGGAATACGTCGACGTGCAGCGATTCGGCGGGGTGCTGCTGCTGCGACCGCTGTTCAGCGAATTCGGCGTGCCGAGCGCATTGGCCTATGTGGCGCAGACGCCCTTCCGGATCGAGGATGGCAACATGCGCGTGTCTGCCTTGCGCTATCAGGAACGCGCGCGCGAAGTACTGCAGGGAAGGCCGGCCATCCTGGTGAGCGGAGAAGCGCACGGCGAAGATCCGCCGCCGGTGTCGAGCCGCAGCCGGCACTTCGTTTCCTTCGGCTCGCGCGACGGCGCCTGAGCGTCGCGCGCAGGTCGAGGGTCAGTTGAAGTCGTGGGTGACGAAGTCGCGATCGACGCTGACGTTGGCGGTGCGCTGGAAGCGAATGGCATCGCTGGTCGACGGTGCATCGTCGTTGCCGTTGCAGGTCAGCGCGAGCGTGTAGTCCCCAGGCGGCAGCGCCCGCAATGCGTAACTGAAGGATGTGCCGAAGTTCGAGACGACGGCCGTCGTCGCGTAGGGTTCCGGATCCGCGCTGTCGATGTCGTCGGGCTGGATGTCTTCGCCTTCGAAGAGATAGACCGCGCCGCCTTCCTGCAGCGATGTGCCGGGCGGACAGGCGGTGGTGACGTTTCCGGCGATCTGCCCGGCGTCGTCCGGGTCGATGGCGCGCAGGGCCGGCGTCAGGGTGTATTCGTCGTTGGCCTCATCGAAGCTGAGCGATCTGCGCAGATCGAGCGTCAGCATCAGGCGGTGGCTGCTCGACTCGTCTTCCTCGATCGTGAAATCGACCGGCGAGTAGCTGCCCTGGGCCAGGATGATGGGAAACTCGCGGCCGTCGAAGGTGACGACGCTCGCATCGTCGTTGTCTTCCAGCAGCAGCCGCACGCCGCTGTAGGTGCCGTCCGGCAGTTCCTCGTTGGTGAACAGGTCGAGCGAGCCGTCTTCCAGCAGCAGGATGAGATCGGTGCGTTCGCTGCGGGTGAATTCCAGTTTTTCCGTACCGCCGTCGGTGCGTTCGAATTCCACGCCGAGCACGTCGACGTTGATGCCCGCGATCCGCGGATCGGCCGGCGCATCGGCCGCGAGATCCATGCTGACGGAACCGCGACAGCCGCCGAGTCCGACGCCCGCGACGATCATCAGTCCCGAAACAAGTGCAGCACGCAGGCCAGCGCCAGTCACTTCGGTTCCTCCATCGGTGTTGCCGTTCGCGCGGGATTCTGAGTGATTACGCCCGGCACTGCCAGCCGTCAGCCGCGGCCGGTGAAGGGCATCCGGGTGGCCGTCACCGTCGTGAACAGGCGGATCGCTTACAGCGTTTGCAGGTGCAGCACTCCTGCTTATGACAGATCGACGCTCCAGTGAGTGCCGCGCCGCTTTGCAATCGGTCCCTGCCGAACCACAATCCGGCCATGTCCTCGCAGCTCTCCGCCACGCAGGTCGCCTTCCTGCTCGTTGCGCTGATCCAGGCGGTGTTCGCCATCGTCTGGGCCATCGGCGCCCACGCGCTGGTCGCGGCGCGCAGTGCGATCCGCTACTGGATCGCCTGGGCCGCGCTCAGTGCAATCACGTGGCTCATTCTGTCGATGAACGTCGACGAACCGCCGTTGCTCGCGATGCTGGCCGGCTGTGTCGCCATCATGTCGCTGCAACGGGGCATCCGCACCTTCATCGGCCGGCCGCACCCGGACCGCGCGCACGCGCTGCTCCTGCTCGCTTCCGTGGCGATTGCCGCCGTCAGTCTTGCGCCCGAACGGCGTCCGCTGCAGGCGGCCGGCAACTACGCCGTGCTCGCGGTGCTCTATGGCGGCATCGCAGTCGATCTCTATCGTCACGCGCGCGACCCATTGCGCTTCGATTGGCCGATCGTGCTGGCGCTGCCGGTGCTGCTGGGAAGCGTTGCGTTCGGTGTCCGGGTCGTGCGTGCCATCGTCCAGCCGGAATCCGTCGCGGCGCAGATGGCCACCGACAGCCTGATGAACGTGCAGGCCGCGATGATCTACGTGACCCTGGTGCTGTCGCTGCACGCCACGCTGATGGTGCTGGTGGTGGCACGGCTCGTCGGCGAACTGCGGCGACTGTCGCGTCACGACGGCCTGACCGGCCTGCTCAATCGCCGCGCCATGGAGGAACTGCTCGAAGCCCAGATTCGACGCAGCCGCTCCGGCGCTGCGTCCTTCGTCCTGATGATGATCGACCTCGATCACTTCAAGCGCATCAACGATCAGCACGGACATCCGGTGGGCGACCGGGCGCTCAAGCACGTGGCGGCGTTGTTGCAGGACGCGATGCCGGCTGCCGCAGCGCTGGCGCGTTACGGCGGCGAGGAATTCATCGTGCTGTTTCCCGGCGTCACTTCGATGCAGGCGGAGCAGCTGGCGGAGCGTCTGCGCAACCTGCTCGCAACGAATGCGCTGCTGCACGGGTCCGTGTCGATTCCGATGTCCATGAGCATCGGTGTCGCGCAGTGGCGCGGCGCGGCGGATGATCTGTCGCAACTGCTGCTGCGCGCGGATGCAGCGTTGTTCCAGGCGAAAGTGCAGGGACGCAACCGCGTCGTGATCGCGCTAGATTCGCGAGGGGTGCAGCCCGTGCCGGCGTGAGGAAGAACGAGAGCCGCAAAGACCGCATAAAAGAAGTGATTCGTCTCGATCTTTTATGCGGTCTTTGCGGCCTCTTGCTCTTGCTCTTGCTCCAGCGCGATCAGTGCGCCGCACTCACCATCAGCCAGCCGATGCCTGCCGTGACGGCCACGCCGACCGCGCGTTGCGCCATCGACCATTGAGCGATGGTGCCGTCCATGATGGCGATGCCGACGACGGTCATCAGGAACCAGAAGATGCTCTGCATGGCGGCGGACTCGATGCCGAGCCGCTGCTGGATGCCGATCGAGCCGATGTAGAGCGTGATGCCGCCGATGAAGTTGATCATCGACAGGCCGATCGTGGCGGGCACGAGCGAGCCGTCGCGCCAGGTCTGCGCCGCATAAACGAAACCGCGGGCATCAAAATACGCCGACAGCGCCGTAACCAGGATCAGTGAGCCGACCAGCAGGACGGATTTCATGAGGCCGCCGATTGCGAACGTGGGGAGGCGATCTTACCGGCGCACCCGCCGGCTTTCGCCGTCCGATCGTCCATGATCTGGCGGACCAAAGAAAAAGGGGCGAGTCCTGCGACTCGCCCCTTCGAGGTCAGCCCTCTTCGGTCCGCTGTCAGGCCGCGGCCGTCTTGGCCTTCGCCGCTTCGGCGATGACCGCATCGGCAACCATCTTCGGCACCGGATCGTAGTGCGAGAACTCCATCGTGTACGAGGCGCGACCCGAGGTCATGCCGCGCAGGTGACCGATGTAGCCGAACATTTCCGACAGCGGCACGGTGGCCACCACGGCAATGTTCGCGCCGCGTTCGAGCTGTTCCTGGATCATGCCGCGACGACGGTTGATGTCGCCGATGACGTCGCCGAGGTAGTCCTGCGGCGTCACGGTTTCGACCTTCATCACCGGCTCCAGCAGGATCGGGCCGGCCTTGCGGATGGCTTCGCGGAAGCAGGCCTTCGCCGCGATTTCGAACGTCAGCGCGTTCGAGTCGACGTCGTGGTAGCTGCCGTCCGTGAGACGCGCGCGGAAGTCGACGGTCGGGTAGTGCGCGAGCACGCCGTCTTCCATCTGCATCTTGAGGCCCTTCTCGACCGACGGCACGTATTCGCGCGGCACCGAGCCGCCGACGGTTTCGTCGACGAACTCGAAGCCTTCACCGCGCTCGCGCGGTTCGAACGTGATCCACACTTCGGCGAACTGGCCCGAACCGCCGGTCTGCTTCTTGTGGATGTACTGCTCGGAGATCGTCTTCGTGAAGGTTTCACGATAGGCGACCTGCGGCTGGCCCATGATGCCTTCGACGTTGAATTCTGTGCGCATGCGGTCGAGCGTCACTTCGAGGTGCAGTTCGCCCATGCCGCGCAGGATCGTCTGGCCCGTTTCGCGATCGGTTTCGAGATACAGCGACGGATCGGCGCGGACCATCTTGCCGAGCGCGGCGCCGAACTTCTCCTGTTCGGCCTTGTTCTTCGGCTTGACCGACACGCTGATGACCGGGTCCGGGAAGCGCATGCGCTCCAGGATCACGGGGTTGTTGGCGTCGCACAGCGTGTCGCCCGTGTCGGTTTCGGCGAGCGAGACCAGCGCGATGATGTCGCCGGCGCGCGCTTCTTCGATCGGGTTGGCGTCCTTGGCGAACATCTCGACCATGCGGCCGATCTTTTCGCGCTTGCCGCGCGTCGAGTTCTGCACCGACATGCCCTTGGTCAGCACGCCCGAGTACACGCGCACGAAGGTGAGCGCGCCGTAGGCGTCGTTGATCACCTTGAATGCCAGCGCGGCGAACGGCTCGTCGTCCGAGCAGATACGCTCGCCGATCGCGTTGCCGTCTTCATCCATGGTCTTGATGGCAGCGACGTCGGTCGGCGCCGGCAGGTAGTCGACGACCGCGTCGAGCACCTGCGTCACGCCCTTGTTCTTGTACGAGGAGCCGCACAGCACGGGGTTGAAGGCGCCGTTGATCGTGCCCTTGCGCAGGCACTTGCGCAGCACGTCGGCCGTCGGCTCGACGCCGTCGTCCAGGTACTTCTCCATGGCCGCGTCGTCCTGCTCCAGGCAGGTGTCGACCAGCTCGGAACGATACTTGGCAATGCTCGCCAGGATGGCGCGATCGCTCGGCACGGTGATGCCGAGCTTGTCGGCGATGTCCGGGGTGATGTCGTGCTGCACCGGCACGGCATCGCGATCGTCCGAATCCCACACCAGCGCCTTCATTTCGACCAGGTCGACCATGCCCTTGAAGTTGTCTTCCGAGCCGATCGGCAGCTGCACGGGCAGGGGACGCGCACCGAGACGCTTCTTGATCATGTCCACGCAGCGCAGGAAGCCGGCGCCGCTGCGGTCCATCTTGTTGACGTAGCACAGGCGCGGCACGCCGTAGTTGTCGGCCAGGCGCCAGTTCGTTTCCGACTGCGGTTCCACGCCGGCCACGCCGTCGAACACGACGACGGCGCCGTCGAGCACGCGCAGCGAGCGGTTCACTTCGATGGTGAAGTCGACGTGTCCCGGGGTGTCGATGACGTTGATCTTCTTCTTGCGCCAGAACGCCGACACGGCGGCGGACTGAATCGTGATGCCGCGCTTCTGTTCCTGCTCCATGTAGTCCGTCGTGGTCGAGGACTTCAGGTCCTTGGTGTCGTGAACGTCGACGATCGTGTGCTTGCGACCCGTGTAATAAAGGATGCGCTCCGTCGTCGTCGTCTTGCCGGCATCGACGTGCGCGATGATGCCGATATTGCGGATGTCAGAAAGGGGTGTGGTACGAGGCATGACAGAAGTTTCCGTGCTGGTTCCTGGGCAAAACGAAGCCATCGCCGTCCGGTTTGCCGGACAAAGGGCGCGAATATTAGGGACGATCCCTGCGGCCACCAATGAGGTCTTTGCTGGATTTCCCGATAGAAGCGACCGGTCGGGAACCCGGGCCGCCTCGCAAAGCGGCGCATTCTAACGAAATTGGGGGAAATTGCCGCAGGAAAGTCCGGGGAATGGACTGCTTCGGGTCTTCCTGTGGGTCAGGCTTCAGCCTGACTCCGGCCGTCCCGGAAGTCAGGCT
>NZ_DAINNK010000036.1:0-9188 GCF_036735925.1 Povalibacter sp. | reverse complement strand
GTCAGGCTTCAGCCTGACTCCGGCCGTCCCGGAAGTCAGGCTGAAGCCTGACCTACAGGAAGAACGAGGAAGCGTCCGGCTATTTCACGTAAGCCCGGACCACGCCTTCCAGGAAATCGCGGCCTTCATACAGCGATTTCACGCGAATCTTCTCGTTCAGGCCGTGGGCGTTGGTTTCGCCGGAGGTCGAGAACATCCCGCTCATTCCGTAGGTCGGGATGCCGGCATTCATCAGGAAGCGTCCGTCGGTGGCGCCGGCCGTCATGACGGGGGCGATGGGAACCCCCGGCCAGAGCTTCGCGGCCTGGGCCCGCACCGGCTTCATGATCTCGTCGGTCAGGGGCGGGGGCGAGGAACCGTCGCGGCGGCGCACGATGCTGACCACAACCTGCGGGTCGCCGATCGTCCGCTCCAGCGTCTCCTTCACCTGTTCGGGGGTGGTTCCCTGCATGAGGCGGCAGGACAGGGTCGTGACTGCCCGCTGCGGCAGGGCGTTGGGCGCATGGCCACCTTCGATCTGAGTTGCCACACAGGTCGTGTGCAGCATCGCGTTGTAGTTGGGATGGGTCTGCAGGACCTGCAGCGCCGCCGCGTCCGATGGATCGCGCGCGACGGCGCTCATGGCCGCACCGATCTCGCCGCCGAGCATGGGACCGGTGACGCGGAAGTATTCGCGCACCACGGGCGTCACCTGGATCGGGAACGACAGCCCGGCGATTTTTCCGGTCGCCGCCAGCAGCTGGTAGATCGCATTGTCCGGCGTGGGGCGCGAAGAGTGGCCGCCCGGATGAGTCACTTCCAGTTCATAGACCTGGTGAATCTTTTCGCCGGCCTGCACCTGGAGTGCGAGCGGCCTGCCATCCTCCGACAGCAGTCCGCCGGCGCCCTCGTTGATGGCGAACGCGGCATCGATCAGGTCGCGATGATGCTTCAGCAGGTAGTCGACGCCGTTCACGCGGTTGGAAGTTTCCTCGCCGCAGGTGAGCGCCATGATCAGGTCGCGCTTCGGTTTGAAACTGCGCTCCTGCTGCAGACGGATCATGAGATCGAGGAATACCGCCGCCATCGACTTGTCGTCGGCCGAGCCGCGTCCGTAGAAGTAGCCGTTCTCTTCGTAGAGCGTGAAGGGATTGCGTTCCCAGTCCTCGCGCTTCGCATCGACCACGTCGATGTGCGCGAGCAGCAGCACGCCTTTCTTCGCGGGCTTGGCAGCGCGGATGCGCGCCACGATGTTGCCGTCGTCCGGTTTGCCTTCCGGGATCACGACCTGCACATCGTTGTCGGCGAAACCCGCCGCCTGCAGCCGCTGCTGCGCGGCGCGGACCACGTTGGTGCAGGAGCCGGTGCCGGGCGACGAGTCGATCTCGACCATCTCGCGATAGATCTCGCGGAACGCCTCGCGTCCGGCGTCGGCGTGAACGGGCGCTGCGGCGAACGCGAAGGACAGCAGGGCAAGTAATTTCTTCATGAGTCCGAGAATACAGGCTGGCGCGCGCGCTCTTCCAGCCGGGCAAGGCGGCGGTGCTAAAACCGCCGATTGCTGCTGCGACATCGGCTCAACGACAATGAGTCATGCCAAGGGAAACGTCTGCTTCCGGTGCCGTGCGACTCGTCGGCGCCGACGGCCTGAGCTTCAGCATCGATGACACGGGCTGCGTCCGCCGGATCGATCGCGGCGACACGCTGGTGAATCTGTTCGTTGCCAGTGCGGTCGAGAACGGCCCGGCCAATCTGTACCTGCGCCTGCACGCGGGTAGCAGCGTCGAGGTCACGCCGCTGCTCGGTCCGGGCAGTCCGACGCGAGGCTCGTGCATCGCCTCGGATCGCTGGGTCGGCTCGGGTGCCTGGAACGGACTGCGCTACACCGTCAGCCTGACGATGGCGAAAGGCGAGCCGGCCTGGATCTGGCAGGTTCATCTGACCAATCGCGATACGCGCGAAGCCAGCGTCGATCTGCTGTATGCGCAGGACATCGGGCTCGCGCCCTATGCGATGGCGCGTCTCAACGAGTACTACATCAGCCAGTACGTCGATCATTCGCCGCTGCAACATGCGCAACAAGGCTGGGTCATTGCTTCCCGCCAGAATCTCGCCAGCGGCGGACGCAATCCGTGGAGCCTGATCGGATCGCTGCGTCGCGCGACGGGATTCGCCACGGATGCGTTGCAGCTGCGGCGCCGCGACGCTCTGACGCGCGATCTGCCGTCGCAACGGTTGCAGCACGAGCATTCGATGATCGTGATCCAGGACGAACGTCTCGTGCTTCCGGCGGGCGGGAATGCTGCGTCCGGTTTCTTCGGTCTGTTTCGCGACGATCATCCGGCGGCGACTTCGGCAGACGATCTGGTACTCGTCGATACGGTGCGGCGCCTGCCGGAAGCAGCGCTCGACATTGCAATCGAGCCGGCCGTGCGCCAGCTGGCATCGTCCAGTTCGTTGTTCAGCGCGGCGCCGTCGTTCGACTCGCTGCCGCTCGATGCCGCGACATTGCGGTCGCAGTTTCCGGGCCGATGGCGGCACAAGGAGTCGGCGAAGGACGGAACGCTGCTGTCATTCTTCTACGGCGAGCAGCGCCACGTCGTGCTGCGCGAGAAAGAGGCACGCGTGCTGCGGCCGCACGGCCATCTGTTGCGTACCGGAAGCAGTGCGATCCCGGACGAAAGTGCGCTGACCTCGACGGTCTGGATGGCCGGTGTCTTTCACTCGATGCTCACGCAGGGGCACGTGAGCTTCAACCGGCTGTTGTCCACCGTGCATGGCTATGCCGGATTGTTCCGTTCGCACGGCCAGCGCGTGTTCGTCGACTACGGAACCGGCTGGGAACTGCTCGACGTGCCATCCGCCTTCGAGATGACGCCCACTGCCTGTCGCTGGCTTTATCAGCACAGGAAGGGACTCATCGAAGTCCGCAGCGAAGCGCACGGCGAGTCCAATGAGATGCGGCTCGAGATCGAAGTTCGTTCCGGCCCCGCGGTGCGCTGTCTCATCTCGCATCACATCGCGCTCGATGGCGACGATGGCAGCGAGGACCAGCGCCTGCGCTGGCAGCACGAAGGAGGGATCGTCACCTTGCGTCCGGCGCCGGGCACGGCGATGGATCAACGTTTTCCCGATGGCAGTTTCCGGCTCGTCATCGAGCCGCCGCCGACGCGGGTCGGCGGCGACGAACTGCTGTTCAGCAACGGACGTTCGCGGCAGCAGCCGTTCGCCTGCGTCGTCACCGAACGTGCCGGGAAACATCGCGTGCGGATTCAGGCGCAGCTGCTTCAGGCGTCAGAGATGCCCGCGCCGGACTGCCGCATCGACGAGACATCGCTGCTTCCGGTCGTCGAACCGCCCGCGGGCGAGATGGGCGATGCCGTGGCGCGACTGCGCGAGATCATGCCGTGGATGACGCACAACGCGCTCATTCACTACCTGTCGCCGCGCGGCCTCGAGCAATACTCCGGCGGCGGCTGGGGAACGCGCGATGTGACGCAAGGACCGGTCGAGCTGCTGCTGGCGCTCGGCCGGCCGGCGCCGCTGCGCGATCTGCTGCTGCGCGTGATGAGTGCGCAGAACGAAGATGGCGACTGGCCGCAGTGGTTCATGTTCTTCGAGCGCGACCGCGCCGTGCGTGCCGGCGATTCTCACGGCGACATCGTGTTCTGGCCCGTCCTCGCGCTGGCGCAGTACGTGCTGGCCTCGGGAGATGCGGCGTTTCTCGAAGCGCCGGCTCCTTTCTTCGAAGGTCGCAGTGCCACGATCTGGCAGCACGTCGAACGCGCGCTGGCGGTGATTCGCGCCCGCGTCATTCCGGATACGTCGCTGGCAGCCTACGGTCACGGCGACTGGAACGATTCGCTGCAACCGGCCGATCCGGCGATGCGCGAGCGGCTGTGCAGCGCCTGGACGGTCACGCTGCACCATCAGACCCTGACGACGCTGGCGCGCGCGCTGCGATTCGCGGGGCGGAATGAAATTGCACGTCGACTGGACGACGACGCGGCCGGCGTACGCCGCGATTTCCAGCGCCTGCTGCTGGTCGACGACGTGTTGACCGGCTATGCGATGTTCGATGCCGAGACGCCGCGCTACCTGCTGCATCCGCGCGATCGGATCACCGGTGTCCGCTACAGCGCGCTGGCGATGATTCACGCCATCCTCGAAGGACTGTTCACGCCGGCGCAGGCGCAGGCGCATCTGCAGTTGATCCGTTCGCATCTTACGGGGCCGGACGGCGTGCGGCTGTTCGACCAGCCGATGCGTTATCACGGCGGGCCGCAGCAGTTCTTTCAGCGCGCCGAGAGCGCGACGTTCTTCGGTCGCGAGATCGGGCTCATGTACATGCATGCGCACCTGCGTTACGCGCAGGCGCTTGCGCACGTCGGCGACGCGTCAGGATTTTTCCACGCACTGAGCCAGGTCAATCCCATCGGCCTCGCGTCGCTGGTGCCGACGGCCGCGTTGCGCCAGTCGAACTGTTACTACTCCAGTTCCGACGCGGCGTTCGCCGATCGTTATGAAGCCAGCGAGGAGTACGCGCGGGTCCACGCCGGCACGATCGCGCTCGAAGGCGGCTGGCGCGTCTATTCCAGCGGCGCGGGAATCGCGTTCGCGCTGATCGTGCGACGCTTCCTCGGGTTGACCTGCGAGGTCGAGTCCGTCTGCATCGATCCGGTCATGCCGCCGGCGCTCTCCGGGCTGAAGATCCGCACACGACTGTTCGACCGCGAGATTGAAGTGATCTACGAAGTCGGGCCGGCTGGATGCGGCGTCACCGCGGTTTGCGCGAACGGAAAAAACCTGTCCCTGACGCGCGATCCCAATCCGTACCGGTCCGGCGCGGCCCGGATTGCTAAGTCCGAGTTGCTCGCGCACCTGCAGGGCGATGCGAATGTCCTGGTTGTCCGACTGGGCTGAGGCGGCTGCGTGCCGGGCCATGACAATTCTTTGTGGACACTGCCGCGACCCCGGCGGTAAGTAACGGACGCAAGTCGTCCGTTCGAAAAGAACATCATCCGGGGGTTTCGATGTCTCACTTCGCTCTGCGCGCCCGAGTCCGGGCTGGCCTGCTCGGCGCGGCCATTCTCCTTTCCTGTCATGCACTGGCCGATGCGCCCGACGGCAGCTGGCCTGCGGCAGGCGATGTCGTCGGCACGCAGGCGGGCTTTTCCGAAGCCGGCCTGGCGGCCCTGGATGCCCGCATGAAGAAGGCCGTGGACGACAGGCAGGTCGCCGGCGTGATCACGCTGCTTGCGCACAAGGGCAAGGTCGCCGCATTGAATGCGCACGGGACGCAGTCGCTCGATGCCGGCAGCGCGCCGGTCAGCGAGAGCACGATCTTCCGCATCTATTCCATGACCAAGCCGATCACGGGCGTCGCCATGATGCAGCTGTACGAGAAGGGTCTGTGGAAGCTCGACGATCCGGTGTCGAAGTTCGTGCCCGAGATGGCGAACATGAAAGTCGTCACCGGCAAGGATGCGGAAGGCAAGCCGATCATCGTCGATGCGACGCGGCCGGCCACCATGCGTGAACTCATGAGTCACACCGCCGGCCTGGGCTACGGACTGCAGCCCGGCAATGCCGTCGACGACGCCTTCATCGCCCAGAACCCGATGGCGCAGCCGGATCTCAAGGGCATGATCGACGTCGTCTCGAAAATCCCGCTGCTGGCGCAGCCCGGCGAGCGCTGGTCGTATTCGATCGCGGTCGACATCCAGGGGCTGATCGTCGAACGCCTGTCGGGCGAGAAGTTCGGCGCCTATCTCAAGAAGCATGTGTTCGAGCCGCTGCACATGGCGGACACGGCATTCACGCTGCCGGCGAATGCCGAGCCGCGCGTGGCGACGGTCTATGCCTGGGATGGCAAGAACTCGGCGCTGGCGAAGACGCCTGATGCCTGGGGCCCGTCGGTGTTTCCGCTCGAGTCCGGCGGCGGCGGCCTGTATTCGACCATTCACGACTACGCACGCTTCTGTCAGATGCTGGTCAACCAGGGCGCGCTCGACGGCAAGCAACTGCTGAAGCCGGAGACGATTGCACTGATGACGCAGAATCACATCGGCGATCTGCGCGTCTTCGGCGCGATGCCCGGCACCAAGTTCGGCCTCGACTTTGCCGTCATCACCGATCCGGCTGCATTGAAGTCCGCGCAGGGCGAGGGCTCGTACTGGTGGTTCGGCATCGCCGGCACCTGGTTCTGGGTCGATCCGAAGAACGATCTGTTCTTCGTGGGCCTGATCCAGCGCCGGCTGGATGGCGGCACCACGGCATTGCGCAACGATTCGATCAAGCTCGTCTACGACGCGCTGGCAGCGAAGTAGGCCGTGCTTCTTCTTCCTGTAGGTCAGGCTTCAGCCTGACAGTTCTAGGCCGGCTGAAGCCGGCCCCACAGACAGAGAGAGCAGAAGGGGGCGAAAGCCCCCTTCTTTTTGCCTGTCGCGTTCCCGATAGGTATTGCCTATCAACTTCCAAGAAACCATCGACTGGCCCTAATCAGGGTCTGCCTGTATCTTGCGCGACATCGCCAGGGGAATGGTTCTCCGAGCATTGCTTGTCCTTCAGGAGTTCAATCGATGAGTTCAGTGATCAATACGACCATCAAGCCTTTCAAGACCACGGCCTATGCCAACGGCAAGTTCGTGCCGGTGTCCGATGCCGATCTGAAGGGCAAGTGGTCGATCTTCTTTTTCTATCCTGCCGATTTCACGTTCGTCTGCCCGACCGAACTGGGCGATCTCGCCGACGTCTACCCGGAGCTGAAGAAGCTCGGCGTCGAGGTGTACAGCGTGTCCACCGATACTCATTTCACGCACAAGGCGTGGCATGACGCGTCGGACACGATCAAGAAGATCCAGTACGTGATGCTGGGCGACCCGACCCACGCCATCAGCCGCAACTTCGGCGTGCTGATCGAGGAAGAAGGTCTCGCGCTGCGCGGCACGTTCGTGGTGAATCCGGAAGGCGTCATCAAGGTCGCCGAGATCCACGACCTCGGCATCGGCCGCGATGCCAAGGAACTGCTCCGCAAGGTGCAGGCTGCCCAGTACGTCGCTTCGCACCCGGGCGAAGTCTGCCCGGCCAAGTGGACACCTGGCGCCAAGACCCTGGCTCCCTCGCTGGATCTGGTCGGCAAGATCTAAGTCCTTCGGGCTTTCTCTTCCTGTGGAGGCCGGCTTCAGCCGGCCTCTGCGGGACGATGCGGACTGGCTGAAACCCGCCCCCTGCAGCACAGACCTTTCGGAGACATCATGCTCGACGCCACCCTTCGCCAACAGCTCCAGACCTATCTCGAACGGCTCACGCGGCCGGTCGTGCTGACGGCCGCGCTGGACGAAAGCGATGCGTCGCTGGAAATGCGCGATCTCCTCAACGACATCGCTTCGCTGTCGCCGCTGCTGTCGCTGGATCTGGAAGGCGATGGCGACCGCAAGCCGTCGTTCACCGTGGGCAGCCCCGGCCACGACATCAAGATCCGTTTCGCCGGTCTGCCGATGGGCCATGAATTCACGTCGCTCGTGCTGGCGCTGCTGCAGGCCGGCGGTTACCCGCCGAAGGTCGACGCAAGCGTCATCGAGCAGATCAAATCGCTCAAGGGCGATTTCAAATTCGAGATTTTCATTTCATTGAGCTGCCACAACTGCCCGGACGTGGTGCAGGCGCTCAATCTCATGGCCGTGCTCAATCCGAACGTCACGGCCACCATGATCGACGGCGCGCTGTTCCAGCAGGAAGTCGAGTCGCGCCAGGTGCTGGCGGTGCCGATGGTGTTTCTCAACGGCCAGGAATTCGGTCAGGGCCGCATGACCCTCGAGGAAATCCTCGCCAAGGTCGACACCGATGCCGATGCGCGCCAGGCCGAGCAGCTGAACGCGAAAGATGCGTTCGACGTGCTGATCGTCGGCGGCGGTCCGGCCGGCGCTGCGGCGGCGATCTATGCCGCGCGCAAGGGCGTGAAGACGGGCGTCGTCGCCGAGCGTTTCGGCGGCCAGGTGCTCGACACGCTCGCCATCGAGAACTTCATTTCCGTGAAGGAGACCGAGGGTCCGAAGATGGCCGCCGCGCTCGAAGACCACGTGCGCAGCTATGAAGTCGACATCATGAACCTGCAGCGTGCCGAGGGCCTCGTGCCCGCGGATGCGAACGGCCTGATCAGCGTGAAGCTGGCGAACGGCGCGACCCTGCGCAGCAGGTCGATCGTGCTCGCGACCGGCGCCCGCTGGCGCGAAATGAACGTGCCGGGCGAACGCGAGTATCGCGGCCGCGGCGTGGCGTACTGCCCGCACTGCGACGGCCCGCTGTTCAAGGGCAAGCGCGTGTCGGTGATCGGCGGCGGCAACTCCGGCGTCGAAGCGGCGATCGATCTCGCCGGCATCGTGAACCATGTGACGCTGATCGAATTCGACGGCAAGCTGCGCGCCGACGAAGTCCTGCAGCGCAAGCTGCGCAGCCTGCCGAACGTGCGCGTGATCCTGTCCGCGCAGACGACGGAAGTGCACGGCGAAGGCGGCAAGGTGAATGCGCTCAGCTATCGCGATCGCGCGTCCGGCGAAGTACACCGCGTCGAACTCGAAGGCGTGTTCGTGCAGATCGGCCTGCTGCCCAACACCGACTGGCTGAAGGGCACGCTCGCGCTGAGCAATCGCGGCGAGATCGAAGTCGACGTCCGCGGCCAGACGTCGCTGCCGGGCGTATTCGCTGCCGGCGATGCGACGACGACGCCGTACAAGCAGATCGTGATCGCGATGGGCGAGGGGTCGAAGGCTGCGCTCAGCGCGTTCGATCACCTGATCCGCAGCAGCGCGCCGGCTGCGCAGGCCGACGCGGCCTGAGGAAGCGGTCTTCTTTTGTGGGGCCGGCTTCAGCCCAATGGCACTGACTTAAGCGCAAGTCCGTTTTGTTCTTCCCCTCCTCCGCGTAGCGGGGGAGGGCAGGGAGGGGGTCTTCTCTGGTCGGTGGCTCACGATGCCGTGAGCGGCGTGCCCGAGGGGCTTTGCTGGAACGTCGTAAACCCATCCATGGGGACTCCGGCGCGCGCATCCCTGCGCGCGACGGTCCAGCAAAGCCCCTCGGGCACACCACTCACTACGGTGGTGGCGTGTTGAATGCAGCTACGGAGAAGATAGAGCGCGGAAGGAATGGGCCGATCGCTTAAGTCAGTGCCATGTATGGACCCGTCCCCGTTAGCAAGCCCCGCGTTCCTG
>NZ_DAINNK010000035.1:9278-51954 GCF_036735925.1 Povalibacter sp. | reverse complement strand
TCTCCTGGAAGTACCTGAATTTGAAGTCCAGGGAGCCATCCGCCCGGGTATCGCCGCCAACTTGCGACAGGGGCAGCTGGACCGGCGCATTGTTGCGCACCCCTTCGATGGCGATCGTGACGACGCCCGAGGCGGCGGCGTCCTGGCGCATGGACTGCACCAGCAGGTGTTGGGGGTGGTAGTGATGTTCGGCGCCCCGGGCGGGGACGTGAAACCCCTGGACGCGCACCCCGCCGATCCCGTCCTCGGGCGAGACGATGCCGCGATAGAACGTCAGCTCCTCGCGATGCTTGAGGACCTGGGACTGCAGGTCCGCCAGGCTCTTTTCCACTTCCGCATACGCCTGCTTCTCGACGTTGCGGGCCAGTTCAGCGGCGGCCAGTTCGGTCTTCAGCTTCTCGTTCGTTTCGCTCAGCGCATCCATCTTCGCCGTCAATTCGCGCCGCCGCTGGATCTCGGCGAACTTGCTGTAGCCGCCCTGGAACCGGCCCGTTTCATACGCGCCGTAGAGCAGCAGCAGCGCGAGCAGCGACCCGCCCACGACGAACAACCGGCGCTGCCATTGAGGCCGGCTGCGGATGATGAACTGCCCGGTGCGCAGACCGCCGGATTCAGCCATTCACCACGATCTCCTGCCGCTTTGCAGTTTCATGCATCATCAGTCACGGTAACCTGCCGCATTAAAACACAGCCACCGACTCGAACCGCAGCAAGGTAGCCCATGCTCTGGCTCAAAGCCTTCCATGTCATCTTCGTCGTCACCTGGTTCGCCGGCCTGTTCTACCTGCCGCGCCTGTTCATCTATCACGCCGAAGCGACCGATGCGGTGAGCCTCGAGCGCTTCCAGGTCATGGAACGGCGCCTGTTCATGATCATGACCCTCGGTGCGACGCTCGCCGCGATTTTCGGCATTTCGATGCTGGTTGCCGCGCCCGTGCTGCTGCAGCTCGGCTGGATCCACGCAAAGCTGACGCTGGTCATCCTGCTGATCGGCTACCACCTCTGGTGTCAGCGCCTGATGGTCGCGCTGCGCGACGGCACGAACCGTCACTCGTCGCGCTGGCTGCGCATCTTCAACGAAGTGCCGGCGCTGCTGCTGATCGCGATCGTGATACTGGCCGTCGTGAAGCCGTTCTGAGGCAAAGCGCGTTACTGATCGCGCGTCTCGGCCGGCAGCTCCTGACCGCGCCGGCGCGCCAGACTCCGCAGGTTCTTCTCCGCTCCCGACCACTCGGGCAGCGCCGGCGGATCCGCGGGCCAGGCCCGGTTCGCCAGTTCGTCGAGCGCCCGCACATAGACGGCGCGCTTGAAATAGATCACTTCGCGCACCGGCGTCCAGTAATCGACCCAGCGCCAGCGATCGAATTCGGGCGTATTGGTCGCGTCGAAATGCAGCCGATCCTCGGAGGCAGTCAGCCGCAGCAGGAACCAGCGCTGCTTCTGACCGATGCAGCGCGGCTGGGCATTGCGCCGCACGTACTGCCGCGGCAGCCGGTAGCGTAGCCAGTGGCGCGTGGCCGCGACCAGTTCGACATCCGATTGCTCCAGTCCGATTTCTTCCTTGAGCTCGCGATACAGCGCCTGCTCCGGCGATTCGTCGCGAAGCATGCCTCCCTGCGGGAACTGCCAGCCCTTGCCGCCGGGACGACCGCCGAGAAATACCTGTCGATCGTCCCGGAACAGGACGATTCCGACATTGGCACGGAAACCTTCGGCGTCGATGAAATCGGTCATGGCGTGCGGGGATTGTTCCACAAGCACCGGCGCTGAACTACCCGCACGGCGCGCGACCGCGCCTTGAATCCGCGCGCATCGGCCTCGTACCCTTGCGCACCGTCGTCACCGCAGCAGGCCGTCCTTGTCCGCAGCGACCCGCAGAATCGCTTCTCTCTATGGCCTGCTCGGGCTTGCTGCGTGCGTCGCTTTCGCTCTGTCGCTGCTGACGGGCAGCGTGATGCTGAGTCCGGCGCGGCTCTGGGACGGCCTCATGGGAGGCGACGCGCTGGCGCGATCCGTGATCGTCGATCTGCGATTGCCGCGCACGCTCACCGCCTTCGCTGCCGGCGGACTGCTGGCGATGGCCGGCGTTTTGATGCAGGTATTGCTGCGCAATCCGCTGGCCGACCCGTTCGTCATGGGCGTGTCCGGTGGCGCAGCGGTGGCCGCGCTGACGGCCATGCTGCTCGGCCTGGCCGGCGTCGCCGTCGATGCCTGCGCGACACTCGGCGCGCTGGCCGCCACGCTGATCGTGTTCACGCTCGCGCACGGCGAAGGCGGCTGGACACCGACGCGCCTGCTGCTCACCGGAATCGTGATCGCCGCTGGTGCAAGCGCCGTCGTGAGCGTGCTGCTGGCAATGGGCAACGACGCGGAGCTGCGCGGCATGCTCTTCTGGTTGATGGGCGACCTGTCCCTGAGTTCGCGCCCGTGGCCGCTGCTGATCCTGTTCGTCGTCACGCTGCTCGTGGCGCTGCCGTTCTCGCGGCAGTTGAACGTTCTCGCCCGCGGTGAACTGCAGGCGCGTGTGCTCGGTGCGCCGGTGCAGGGACTGCGCATCGGCATTTTCGTCGCCGCCTCGCTGCTGACTGCAGCGACCGTCACGAGCGCGGGAACGATCGGGTTCGTCGGCCTCGTCACGCCGCACCTGGTGCGACTGATGCTCGGGTCCGATCATCGCTGGGTGATGCCCGCTTCCGCGCTGCTGGGCGGCACGCTCGTGATGCTCGCGGATCTTTGCGCACGAACGCTGCTGGCGCCGCGACAGCTGCCCGTCGGCGCGCTGACGGCGATCGTGGGAGTGCCGTTGTTCCTGATGTTGATGAGGCGTCAGAGGAGGTGACGGAAGTCACGAAGGTCACGAAAGTGACGAAGGCGGGGACGCTTCTCTGACCTTCGTCACTTTCGTGACCCTCGTCACTCTGCCTTTTCAAACGCCACCACGTGGTCCGGCTCGATCCGGATCCCAATTTTTTCGCCGACGGCATGATTGTGGTGGCTCGGCACGAGCGAGAGCAGGCGCGCGCCGCTGGGCAGTTTCAGCGTGTACAGAAACTCGGCGCCACGGAAGGCGCGATGACAGACTTCAGCGCGAAAATCGCTGGCGTCGTCGTGGATCACATCGTCGGGCCGCAGCAGTACGTCGACCCGCGTTCCCGTGCTCCACTGCGACTGACCGTTCGCGCGCAGCACACCGAATTCCGTCTGCACCGCATTCTGTGCGGCCACCTCGCCTGCGATGAAAACGCCCTGACCGATGAAATCGGCCACGAAGCGGGTGGCCGGCCGGTGATACAGGTCATACGGCGCGTCCCATTGCTCCAGTCGTCCGGCGCGCATCACACCGACCAGATCGGCAACGGCGAACGCCTCCTGCTGATCGTGCGTCACCAGCAGCGCCGTCGCGTTGAGACTCTTCAGCACTGTGCGGACTTCCGCGCTCAGGCGCTGGCGCAGCTCCACATCGAGACTCGAAAAGGGCTCGTCGAGCAGCACGAGTTCGGGCTCGGGCGCGAGCGCACGTGCCAGCGCCACGCGCTGCTGCTGGCCGCCGGACAACTGATGCGGATACTGATCGGCGTAGTCGCTCAGCCCGACGGTCGCCAGCATGTCCTGCACGCGACGGGCGCGAGCCGCTGCCGCGGTCTTGTGCAGGCCGAAGGCCACGTTCTGTGCGACGGTGAGGTGCGGAAACAGCGCGTAGTCCTGGAACACCATGCCGATGCGCCGTTCCGCCGGCGACATCGTGAATCCCGGCTGCGCCAGCACGCGCTCGTGAGCGCGGATGGAACCGCCATCGACCGGCTCGAAGCCCGCGATACAGCGCAGCGCCGTCGTCTTGCCGCAGCCGCTGGGCCCGAGCAGGCAGCCGATCGAGCCTTGCGGCAAGCGCAGCGACAGGCCGTCGACGGCGCGACGCTCGCCAAAGGTGCGGACGACGTCCTGCAGCTCAAGCCACATGAGCGTTCCCGCGGCTCAGCATCGCCGCGGGAATCAGTCCCACGGCGACGATCACGACAGAGGGCAACGCGGCGCGTTCCCACTCGCCGATGGACGTCATGTTGAAGACGCGGATGGCCAGCGTGTCCCAGCCGAACGGCCGCGTGAGCAGCGTGATCGGCATTTCCTTCATGACATCGACGAACACCATGATGGCCGCCGTCACCAGGCTGGAGCGCAGCAATGGAACATGGACGCTGCGCACCAGGCGCGTGCCGTTGACGCCGAGGCCGATGGCCGCTTCGTCGAGGCTGCGCGTGACTCGCTGCAGGCCGCTTTCGATGGGATGCAGGCCGACGGCAAGAAAGCGCGCCATGTAGGCGAGCAGCACGCCGATCACCGTGCTCTGAAGCAGGAGGGTCGGGGCCGAAGCACCGAACACCTCGCTCAGCAGGCCCTGCAGGGCGTTGTTCAGCATCACGAGGGGAAACAGTGTTCCCACCGCGAGCACCGTGCCCGGAACGGCATAGCCCACGGTCGCGAGCCGCACCGTCGCATGGTTGAACATCGAGGGTTGCCGGCGCAGCAGGTACGCCAGCACGAGACTCGCGCCCACGATCACGATCGCAGCCGAAGCCGCCAGCACGAGGCTGTGCATGGTGAACATCCAGTAGCGCGCGTCGAGATCGCGTCCCGCGCGCTTGACTGCCCACCACAGGAGCTGCAACAGCGGCAGCACGAAGGCCACGGCGAGAACGCCGCCGGCATAGAGGCTTGCAAACCAGCGGGTGCGCGATCCCAGTGGCGCACGCGCATGACGGCTCAGGTCGCGCGACGCGGCATAGCGCACTCCGGCGCGCGAACGGCGGTCGAAGAACAGCGCGATGAGGACGAACGCCAGCAGCACGGCGGAGAGCTCGAGCGCAGCATGCACCGAGAACAGGCCGAACCAGGCGCGATAGATCGCCGTCGTGAACGTGTTGTAGTTGAAAATCGAAACCGCGCCGAAATCGGCCAGCGCTTCCATGCAGATCAGCGCGATGCCGCCGGCGATCCAAGGCTTCGCCATCGGCAATGCCACGCGCCAGATCGCCGCGCTGCGGCTGTAACCGAAGGTCTGCGCCACTTCCAGCACGCGCCGCCCCTGCGTGAGAAACGCATTGCGCGCCATGAGATACACGTAGGGATAGAACGCGAGCGACAGCACCAGGATGACGCCGCCGGTCGAGCGTATCGGCGGCACCCAGGACGACGTTCCGAATGCGGATCGCAGTGCCGTCTGCAGCGGCCCCGCGTAGTCGAGGAATCCGATCGCGACGAACGCCAGAACATAGGCAGGAATCGCCAGCGGCAGCAGCAGGGCCCATTCCAGCCAGCGCCGGCCAGGGAAATCGCACATCGCCGTGAGCCACGCCAGCGAAGTTCCCAGGGCGCCGGCAACCAGCGCGACGCCGATCACCAGCTTGATCGTATTGGCCACCACTTCCGGCAACACGTAGCGGGCAAGGTGCGCCCACACGCCCGTTTCGGGCGACACGAGTGCAAATGCGATCACGACGAGCGGCAGCAGCGCCGGCAGGCAGAGCACGACCGCCAGCGTCGACCCTCGCCACGCGCCGGTGCGGGGCGCGACGATCATCTCGGCGGGGGCGACACTCATGAACGAGGGAGCGCCGTCAGAGGTAGCCGGCGCGATCCATCAAACGCACGGCGGCCGGCTGCAACTCGCCGGCATGCGCGACATTGAGCGGATTGGGTTTGAATTCGCCCCACCTCACGACCTGTTCGACGGCGCTGGCGGCCGGCGAAGCGGGATATTCCAGATCCACGGCGGCGAACATCGCCTGCGCTTCCGGCTGCGATAGCCATTCCAGGAACTTCTGCGCCTGCGCCGCGCGCGGTGCGTTGGTCGTCACGCCCGCGCCGGAAATGTTGACGTGCGTGCCTTCGCCGCGCTGATCGGCCCAGAACAGCTGGAGCGGAATGTTCGGCTCGTCGCGCTGTAGGCGGCCGAAGTAGTACGTGTTGACGATGCCGACGTCGCACTGGCCGGCGACGATCGCCTGCATCAGCAGCGTGTCGTTGGCGAATGGCGAAGTCGCCAGATTGGCCACCCAGCCGCGCACGATCTGCTCGGTTTTTTCCTCGCCATGCTGTGCGATCAGCATCGCGATCAGCGACTGGTTGTACACGGACTTGGAGGTGCGCAGGCAGACCCGGCCCTTCCACTTCGCATCCGTGAGCGATTCGTAGCTGTCGAGTTCTTCGGGCTTCACGCGCTCGGTGCTGTACACGATCGTGCGCGCGCGCACCGTGAGGCCGAACCAGCGCTTCTGCGGATCGCGCAGATGCTCCGGGATGTTCGCATCGAGCGTTGCCGACTCGGTCGGACGCAGCAAGCCGAGCTGCGCTGCGTGCCACAACACGCCGGCATCCACCGTGATCAGCAGATCCGCTGGTGAGTTCTTGCCTTCGGCCGCGAGCCGCTGGATCAGGGGACCGGCATCATCGGTGATGAGCTGGATCTTCTGTCCGCTCTCCTTGGTGTAGCGTTCGAAAATGTCCTGGATGTGCTCTTCGTTGCGCGCGGAATAGACGATCAGGTCCGACGGCGCCGGCGCGCAGGCTGACAGCAGACCCACCAGGAACAGACCGATCAAGCGGCTGGAAAACACATGGATGGACAAGCGCGTACCCTTCAAATGCGAATCACTCTCATTAAAATAGCACGATTGCTGCGCCCATCAGGCACGTTCTTGCATTACGGACGCGACAGCGAAATCAGGCGAGTTCGACCCGATTGCGGCCGTTCTGCTTGGCGCGGTAGAGCGCGGCATCGGCGTCTGCGAGCAGCCGTTCGGCAGCGGCTTTGAAATCGGCTTCGTTGCGATCGAGCACGATGCCCGCGACGCCGATCGACACCGTCAGATTCAGCGTCACGCCGCCGTGGATGTCGAGCGGCGAATCGGCAACGGCCGCACGGATACGTTCCGCCAGTGCTCCCGCCTGTTCGGGACTGATGCCCGGCGCCAGCACCACGAATTCATCGCCGCCGAAACGTGCGGCCGCATCGCTGTCGCGAATGTGGGCATCGACGCGCTGCGCGGCCTCGCGCAACGCCATGTCGCCGGCCAGGTGACCATGCTGATCGTTGATCTGCTTGAACCGGTCCAGATCGATCAGCAGGCACGTGAGCCCGGTCCCCTGACGCTGCGCTCGCGCGAGTTCTTCCTTGAGTCGCGCATGCAGGTAGCGCCGGTTGTGCCAGCCGGTGAGGAAGTCGGTCAGTCCGCTGCGCACGAGGCGCGCACGGTTCACCGCGTTCTCGATGGCAAAGGAGGCAATCACGCCGAGGTGCGCGAGGAAGTCGGTCGCCAGATGCCGCGAGAACCGCTTCTCGTCGTTGCTGCCGAAATTGAGACTGCCGTGCAGCCGGTCGTTACGACGCAGCGGAATCAGCGCGACGCTGCGCAGCCCTTCCATCTTCGGGAACAGCAGCTGGTGATCGCAGCCCATGTAGGGGCCGAGCCAGGGCTTGTGGAAGGCATTGAACTGCGGCGCGATGCCGACGAGGCCGTCGACGAACAGCACCTGCGGAAAGTCGTCGGTGTTCAGATGATCGGCGATCAGCAGATGGCGGATTTCGTGCTGCGGGTCGCAGAGCAGCAACGTCACGTGCTCCAGTCCGTACGAGGCGCGCAAGCCCTTGCAGATCGCTTCGAACAGCTGCGCGAGATTGTCGGCCTTGAGCAGTTCGAGTTCGCGTTCCTGGCTGCGTTTCAGCAGGCGCTCGTTGGTGGCCGCCTCTTCCACCAGCGTGGCAATGCGCGAGCGCAGTTCGCGCGTTTCGTTTTCCAGGTCGC
Organism: Povalibacter sp.; assembly: GCF_036735925.1. NCBI lineage: Bacteria > Pseudomonadati > Pseudomonadota > Gammaproteobacteria > Steroidobacterales > Steroidobacteraceae > Povalibacter > Povalibacter sp. The sequence continues at coordinate 44,155 of NZ_DAINNK010000035.1, read as the reverse complement.
GCAGGGACATGGCGCAGTCCTAGGTTTCCCGCACTCGCCCGGCGAGGTATTCGCGGCCGCGGCGCATCATGGCGGCGAATTCGGGCGCATCGTTGTTCGCCACCGAGGACCACAGGCGCTCGACGGCGTCGCGCAACGCGGTGAGCGATTCGCGACCGTAGTCGTTGAGGCTCTGGATCTCGAAATACAGTTCCGGACTTTCGCGCGCCACGCGAGTCGCGACGTCGACCTGTGCGTCGTAGGTCGTGCTGGAAAGCTGTGCGAGCCGCGGCGCCGCTTCGCCGCTGTTGGCCAGCGCGGTGAAGAACGCGATATTCAGCGCATGCGACAGGCCCAGCACGTAGGCAATGAGCCGGTCGTGCTCGTCGAGCGACATGACGACGTGCTCCGCCATCGTCGAGGCAAACAGGCTGCGCGCCTCTTCGATCGCCTCGGCGTTGCCCGCGTCAATGAAGATCACGTGACGCCCCGAAAGCAGTTCGGTATCCGGCCCGAACATCGGGTGGACGGAAGTGATGCGACAGCCGGCCTCCTGCATGGCCTTGATCCCGCTACGCAGCGGCGACTTGAGGGAGCCGATGTCGAAGACGATGCCGCGCGGTTTGCGAGCGGCCAGTTCCTGCAGGACCTTGTTGGCGATCTGCAGCGGCGTGGCGACGACGATGAGATCGTGATCGAGCGCCGTCTCGCGCCAGTCCGCGATGTTGGCGAATCCTTCGACCCGTCCCGCCGGATCGGCGATCGCGACGTTGTAACCCTGCGAGGCGAGAAATTCGACGAACCAGCGGCCCATCTTGCCGGCGCCGCCGATGACCAGCGCGGAACGACCGCTGCCGCGACCCGCCGCAGCCACGCGCAGGCGTTCCTGCGTGGTGAGTGAGCCGCGAATGAGCAGACGCAACACGGATTCCGCGAGGTCCGGCGACAGGTCGAGCGATTGCGCCGTTGCCCGGGCGCGCATCAGCACATCGCGCTCGCGCTGGAAATCGCGCGTGCCGAGACCGGTGGCGCGCTTCGCTTCGGCGACTTCGCGACTCAGCCGCTGGCGCTCGGCGACGAGTGCGAGCAACTGTGCATCCAGTGCACTCAGGCGCGTGCGTATTTCATCGAGAGTCATCGCGAGCGACACCGGCGGGTGAGAATTGCGCCGCTGTTTTACGGCAGTGCGCCGGGTCGGGGCAAGCGTCGATCCGCGGCGACGCTACCCGCTGGCATAATCCCCGCCCAGCGACGCAGCAATCCCCTCAAAGGCGGACGATCCATGTTCGAGAACGAGTTCCTGCCCGAACCCCTGCCGGCCAGCCCGCTGCCGCTCTTCGGCAACTGGTTTCGCGAAGCCCGTGCGCGCGCACCGCAGCCCAATCCCGATGCCATGGTATTGGCGACGGTAGGCAACGACGGCGCCCCTTCCGCGCGAGTGGTGCTGTGCAAGCGCGTCGACGAAGCAGCCGGGTACATCGTGTTCTTCACGAACTACGAGTCGCGCAAGGGTCGCGAACTGGGAACGCATCCGCGTGCCGCCGCCGTCATTCACTGGGACTCGATGCACCGGCAGGTACGTATCGAAGGACCGGTGATCCGCTCGCCCGCCGCCGAGAGCGACGAGTATTTCGCCAGTCGCGCGCTCTTGAGCCGGATCGGCGCCTGGGCCAGCGAACAGAGTCGTCCGCTCGCCTCGCGTGCGGCGCTCGCGAATCAGGTCACGGCGACGGCACAGCGATTCGGCGTTTCTCCCGACGCCGCCGACGGCGTCGTGCCGCGACCGCCGCACTGGGGCGGACATCGCCTGTGGATCGAATCGATCGAACTGTGGGTCGAAGGTCCCGGCAGGGTTCACGATCGCGCGATCTGGAGCCGATCGCTCGAGCGTCAGGACGAATTCTCGTTCGCGGCCGGGGCATGGCAGGCGACGCGGCTCAACCCGTGACGGGTCGCGTCATTTGACGACTTTGAGCGTCGGCTTCGTGCGTTTCACTTCGCCGCCCGGCGGATTGTCCGGCGGCGCCGAGGGCGGCGGAGCTGGCGCATCGGCCTCGGAAAAGATCATCCCCTGCCCCGTCTCGCGCGCGTAGATCCCCAGCACCGCAGCGATCGGCACGCTGACGTCGTGCGTCGTCGCGCCGAAGCGCGCCCGGAACACGACACCGTCATTGCCGAGATTGAGCCCGCTGGTCGCATTCAGGCTCACGTTGAGGATGATCTTGCCGTCCTGCACGTACTGGCGCGGTACATCGACACCATTGATGCCGGCGTCGACGACGATGTGCGGCGTCTGCAGGTTATCCGAGATCCATTCGTGCATCGCGCGCAGCAGGTAGGGCCGTCGCGACTTCAGGGGCGGTGATGACTCTGACATCGGAAGCTGCTGCCTAGAGGCGCATGTCCTGCTCGGCGCGCGACAGGCTGTGCCGGAAGGTCGGGCGAGAGAAGACCAGATTCATGTAGCGGGTGATGGCCGGTGCCTGCGCACCCAGGTCGATTTCCCAGGCACTGAGGCGCCACAGCACGGGCGCGATGGTCGCATCGACCAGCGAGAATTCGTCCGAGAGAAAGAACGGCTTGGCCTGGAACACGTCGGCACTCGCCAGCACGCTGTCGCGCAGCACCTTGCGTGCCTTCTGGCTTTCCTTGCGGTCGGGGTTGCGGATCTGTTCGACGAGTCCGTACCAGTCGCGTTCTATCCGGTACAGCGCGAGCCGGAACTGCGCGCGCGCCACCGGATCGACCGGCATCAGCGGCGGATGCGGGAAGCGCTCGTCCAGGTATTCCATGATGACCCGCGAGTCGTAGAGCACCAGATCGCGGTCCACCAGCGTCGGCACGCTGTGGTAGGGATTCAGGTCGAGCAGGTCTTCCGGCAGATTGCCGTCGTCGACATCGATGGCCTCGACGTGGATGCTCTTCTCGGCCAGCACGATGCGCGTGCGGTGACTCCACACGTCATCGGCCTTTGAGAAGAGCGTCATCACACGCGTTGGTCCTGCAGGATCGATCCGGAGATCGCGTCGCTGGGACGCATCGACCTCACTTCACGTCCTTCCAGTACTCCTTCTTCAGGAAATACGCCAGCAGGAAGAACACGGCCAGGAACGCCAGGACCTTGAGTCCGAGGCTCTGGCGCTTCAGCTGCATCGGCTCGCCGATGTAGTCGAGGAAGTTCACCGTGTCGCGCACGAACTGGTCGTACTCGTGCGGCGTGAGCGAGCCTTTCTGCACCAGTTCGAATCCTTCGAACTCCTTGTGTACGGCATTGTGTTCCGCATCGCTCTCGCCCTTGTACACGGCCTTCTGATAGCCCTGCAGTTCCCACAGCACGTGGGGCATCGAGGCGCCGGGCAGCATCGTGTTGTTGACGCCGGTCGGACGGCTCGGATCGAGGTAGAACGACTTGAGGAACGTGTACAGCCAGTCCGTGCCGCGCGCGCGCGCGATCAGGCTGAGATCGGGCGGCGTACGCCCGAACCAGTGAGCGGCATCGCCCGGACGCATCGACACCGTCATCGTGTCGTGCGGACGCTCGCCCGTGAACATCAGGTTCTTCATGACCTGGTCCTCGGACAGGCCGAGATCCTGCTCCAGACGGTTGTAGCGCACGTACTTCGCGGAGTGGCAACCCATGCAGTAGTTCACGAAGTTGCGGGCACCGCGCTGCAGGGACGCTACATTGCCGACGTCGTTGTGCGCAGACTGCAGCAGTCCGCCGTGCTCTGCCGCGCCGGCGGGCAGCGCGGCGCCGAGCATCAGACCCAGCGCAAAAGTAAGGACTGGCTTCTTAATGAGCATCGTAGGTCACTCGTTCAGGCACGGGCTTGGTCTGGTCAGCACGCGTGTACCAGGGCATGAGGAGGAAGAAGGCGAAGTAGATCACCGCAAAGATGCGGGCGGCGTTGGTGAACGCCGGAGTCGCCGGCTGCAGGCCCAGATAGCCCAGCGCGAGGAAGCTGACAGCGAAGGCCGCCAGGAAGGCCTTGTACAGCCAGCCGCGATAACGCACCGACTTCACCTTGGCGCGGTCCAGCCACGGCAGGAAGAAGAACGACACCACCGCGACGCCCATCAGGATGACGCCCAGCAGCTTGTTCGGCACCGCACGCAGGATCGCGTAGAAGGGCGTGAAGTACCACACCGGGGCGATGTGCTCCGGCGTCTGCAGCGCATTGGCCGGTTCGAAGTTGGCGTGTTCGAGGAAGTAACCGCCCATCTCCGGCGCGAAGAACAGCACGCAGGCGAACAGCGCGGCGAACGCCACGAACCCGACCAGATCCTTCACCGTGTAGTAAGGATGGAACGGAATGCCGTCGACCGGATGGCCGTCCGGACCCTTCACCTTCTTGATCTCGACGCCGTCCGGATTGTTCGAGCCCACTTCATGCAGCGCGAAGATGTGCGCGATCACCAGGAAGATCAGCGCGATCGGCAACGCCACGACGTGCAGGGCGAAGAAGCGGTTCAGGGTGATGTCGGAGATGTAGTAGTCGCCGCGGATCCATTCGACCAGCGACTCGCCGATGCCCGGAATCGCACCGAACAGCGACACGATCACCTGCGCGCCCCAGTAGGACATGTTGCCCCACGGCAGCAGGTAGCCGAAGAAGGCTTCGGCCATCAGGCACAGGTAGATCAGCATGCCGAAGATCCACACGAGCTCGCGCGGATTCTTGTACGAGCCGTACATGATGCCGCGGAACATGTGCAGGTAGACGACGATGAAGAACGCCGAGGCGCCCGTCGAATGCATGTAGCGGATCAGCCAGCCCCAGTCGACATCGCGCATGATGTATTCGACCGATGCGAAGGCATGTTCCGCCGAGGGCTTGTAGTTCATCGTCAGGAAGATGCCGGTGACGATCTGCAGCACCAGCACGACCAGCGCGAGCGAGCCGAAGTAGTACCAGAAGTTGAAATTCTTCGGCGCGTAGTACTCGCTGGCGTGTTCCTTCATGAAGCGCGTCATGGGAAAACGCGCATCGATCCAGTCGACCAGGGCGCCCAGGCGCGTGCCCTTGGTGGTTTCCGTGGCGCTCATCAGGCGGCCTCCGCATCGGCGCCGATCTGAATGACGCCATCATTAAGGAAGCGGTACGGGGGTACGCGCAGATTGGTCGGCGCCGGCACGTCCTTGAACACGCGACCGGCGAGATCGAATTTCGAACCATGGCAGGGGCAGTAGAAGCCGCCCGGCCAGGTCGCACCCAGTTCCGCATCCTGCGGCTGGAAGCGATCGAGCGGCGCACAGCCTAGATGGGTACACACGCCGACGAGAACCAGGAATTCCGGTTTCAGTGCGCGGCTGTCGTTCTTGGCGTATCCGGGCTGTTCGGACTCTTCCGATTGCGGATCGCGGAGATGGTCGACGACGGCGGGCGTCGTCAGCGTAGCCAGCATTTCCGGAGTGCGGCGGACGACGTAGATCGCCTGACCGCGCCAGGTCACTTTGAGAATCGCGCCCAGTTCCAGCTTCGACACATCGGCGTCGACCGGCGCGCCGAGTGCACGGGCACGGGCGCTGGGCTTCCACGATGCGAGAAACGGTACGGCAGTCAGTCCCGCTCCGACCACACCGGTGACGGTGGTTGCGACGAGCAGGAAATGTCGCCTGCCGCGGTCAACTTGATCTTCACTCATCCAGATCTCCGCGAGCCGATCGTGCTGGCTCTACCCCAATTGTTCGTTGCTTCAGTTCGTTCGCATCGCCATGAAGTGGATCACAGGACGCAACGACGGGCAGGAACCCGACCGCGCAGGACGCATCCGCAGTCCCTCGCAGACAGACCGCACGAAAGGCGGCTTGAGTCTGCCGTTAAGTTCCAAACCCTGAAGGAATTCCGCATTATACACACATTGAATACTGCGCTGATAAGCGCGCCCCGATGCGTGACCGAATCCAGCATCCCGAATCGTCCCACCGGATCACGCCGCGTCCGATTGCATGGCAACGCTGAAACAGAGCCTCGTCTTTTTGCTGAAGTGGACCCTGGTGGGTCTGGCGATTGCGTGCGCCATCCTGATCGTGCGCTCGACGATTGCGGGACGAACGCCGCCCACCGATCGCAGCAACGGAACCGCGTCGGGACTGCAGCCCGACACGAACATCTCACCTGCCCCGCGCCGATCGTTCGCCGACGCCGTCGCGCGCGCCGCGCCGGCCGTGGTGAACATTCATACGGCCCGCGTCGTCAGCACTTCGGTCGCACCGGGACCCGTGCGTCCGATGTACGAACAGAATTTGCCGGCCGTTCGCAGGCGCGTCGAAAGCAGCCTGGGTTCCGGCGTCATCGTCGACGCGGCCGGACATATCGTCACGAATCTGCACGTGATCCGTGGCGCTGCGGAGATCCGCGTGCAGCTGGCGGATGGCCGGGTCGTCAAGCCGATCGTCGTCGGCACGGATGCAGACACCGATCTTGCAGTCCTGCAGATCGAACTGTCGGATCTGCCCGTCATGCCGCTCGGACGCTCCGACGAATTGCGCCCGGGCGACGTGGTGCTCGCGATCGGCAATCCGCTGGGCCTCAGCCAGACCGTGACGCAAGGCATCGTCAGCGCCATCGGCCGCGGCAGCCTGCGGCTGGTCACGTTCGCGGATTTCATCCAGACCGATGCGGCCATCAACTTCGGCAATTCCGGCGGCGCGTTGATCGATGCCGACGGCGACTTGATCGGCATCAACACCGCCGTGCTCGCGCAGCAACTCGGCACCGAAGGCATCGGCTTCGCGATTCCAGTGAATCTGGTTCGCGGCGTCATCGGCGAAATCATCGAATACGGCCGCGTGCGCCGCGGCTGGCTGGGAGTTCACGTCGTCGGCGATACCAGCCGCCGCTTCAGCGCGCCGGTGATCGGCGTGATCGACAAGGGCAGTCCCGCCGAGCGCGCCGGCCTGCGTCCCGGCGATCTCATTCTGGAGCTCAATGGCAAACCTATTCTCACGGACCAGGAAGCGCTGACCCAGGTCGCCGCAACGTTACCCGGTTCGGAAATGCAGATCCGCTTCCGCCGCGGACAGCAGACCGAAACAGTGACCGCCACGCTCGAACAGCGTCCCGCGGATGATGGGGCCGCGGTCGACGGACCCAGCCCGACGCGCTGACGCCGCTCAGCCGGCCATGCGCCGGATGTGCGCGCCCAGCTGTTCGAGTTTTTCTTCGATGCGTTCGTAGCCGCGATCGATGTGATAGATGCGCAGCACATCCGTGGTGCCCTGCGCGACCAGCCCCGCCAGCACGAGACTTGCCGAAGCGCGCAGATCGGTCGCCATCACCGGCGCCGCGGTGAGCTGCGGCACGCCGCGGATGATCGCCGTATTGCCTTCGATGCGGATGTCCGCGCCCAGGCGACGCATCTCCAGCATGTGCATGAAGCGGTTTTCGAAAATGGTTTCGGTCACCGTCGCCACGCCGTCGGCCACGGTGTTCAGCGCGGCGAACTGCGCCTGCATGTCCGTGGGAAACGCCGGATGCGGCGCGGTCTTGATGTCGACGGAGATCGGCCGCCGGCCGTGCATGTTCAGTTCGATCCACGAATCGCCGACGTCGATGCTCGCGCCTGCTTCACGCAATTTCGCCAGCACGGCGTCGAGATGTTCGGGCCGCGTTCCCTTCACACGCACGCGTCCGCCGGTGATGGCGCCCGCGACCAGGAACGTGCCGGTTTCGATGCGATCCGGCAGCACGTCGTAACGGGTGCTGCCGAGCTTTTCCACGCCATCGATGGTGATCGTGTCGGTGCCGGCGCCGCGGATCTGCGCGCCCATCGAGTTGAGGAAGTCGGCGAGATCCACCACTTCGGGTTCCCGGGCAGCGTTTTCAATGATCGTCTGACCTTCGGCCAGCGTGGCGGCCATCAGCAGATTTTCCGTGCCGGTGACGGTGACGGTCTCGAGCACCAGCCGCGCTCCCTTGAGCCGATCGGCACGCGCACGGATGTAACCGTTCTCGATGTGAATCTCGGCACCCATCGCCTGCAGGCCCGCGACATGGATGTTCACGGGCCGCGCGCCGATCGCGCAGCCGCCAGGCAGCGACACGTCGGCGTGACCGAAGCGCGCGAGCAGCGGACCGAGCACCACGATCGAGGCACGCATCGTCCGCACCAGTTCATAGGGCGCCACGCATTCGCGCACGGTCGAGGCATCGACTTCGACGCGCATCTTCTCGTCGATGGTGACGCTCACGCCCATGCGGCCGAGCAGTTCGATCATGGTCGTGACGTCGCGCAGATGCGGCACGTTGCCGACCGACACCGGCTCCTGCGCCAGCAGCGTGCCGGCAAGAATCGGCAATGCCGCATTCTTCGCGCCGGAGATCTGCACTTCGCCGTCGAGCGGCGCGCCGCCGCGGATCTGCAGCTTGTCCATGGATCAGGCGTCCAGCGGCTGAGCCGGCATTTCCGAAGGCGCGAGCACTTGCATGCTCAGTGCGTGGATCTCGCGTCCCATGCGCTGGCCCAGCGTGGCGTAGACGAGCTGATGACGCTGGATCATGCGCTTGCCCTCGAACTGCGGCGCCACGATCACCGCTTCGAAATGTGTGTCGTCATCGGATTCGACCCGCACCTGCGCGCCCGGCAGGCCGGCTTCGATCATTACTCTCACTTCGGCGGCATTCATGATGGTACTTCGCAGCGGATTCGTCGGATGGAGCGCCCGGCACGCAGGCACGAGCGGTGTGAAGAGCGCGCATCTTAAATGAACTGCCCCGATTCTTCCGTACCGGGAAATCCCTCGCCGGGATGTCCCGCGCTATGATGCGCGCCATGAAACCCACGCTCCGTGCGGAAACTCTCGTCTCCCGGGCCCGGCAGGTACTGGCCATCGAATCCGCTGCCGTCGCCGCGCTCGAGGCACGCATCGGCGATCAGTTCGTCGCGGCCTGCCGGTTGATCGATACCTGCACCGGTCGCGTGGTGGTCACGGGTCTGGGCAAGTCCGGGCACATCGGCGACAAGATCGCCGCCACGTTCGCCAGCACCGGAACGCCGGCGTTCTTCCTGCACACGGCGGAGGCCAGTCACGGCGATCTCGGCATGATCACAGCCGAGGACGTGGTGCTGGCCATCTCCAATTCCGGCGAAATCGCCGAACTCGTCGCCATCCTGCCGATGATCAAGCGGCTGGGCGCCGGTCTCATCGCCCTGACCGGCAAACCGCAGTCGACGCTCGGCCGTCTCGCCGACGTCGTGCTGGATATCAGCGTGCCGCAGGAAGCCTGTCCGCTGAATCTGGCGCCGACGGCCAGCACCACCGCGACGCTCGCCATGGGCGATGCCCTGGCCGTCGCCCTGCTGGATGCCCGCGGTTTCACCGAGGAAGACTTCGCCCGATCGCATCCGGGCGGCAGTCTCGGCCGCAAGCTGCTGCTGCATGTCGAAGACGTCATGCGCACCGGCGAACAGTTGCCGAAGGTCGTGGTCGACACTTCATTGCACGACGGCCTGATCGAGATGAGCGCCAAGGGGCTCGGCATGACCACGGTCGTCGACGACCACAATCGCGTGCTCGGCGTCTTCACGGACGGCGATCTGCGACGCCTGCTCGACAAGCCGTTCGACGTACATCGATCGAAGATGGGCGAACTGATGAAGCGCAATCCGAAAAGCGTGCAGCCGAAGATGCTGGCCGCCGAAGCCGTTCACGTCATGGAGACCGCACGTATCACCGCGCTGCCCGTGACCGATGCCGAAGGAACCCTGGTGGGCGCCCTCAACGTTCATGATCTGTTCCGTGCAGGCGTGATGTGATGGCACGGAGCTGAACCCGATGGACACCCTGGTCGAACGCGCCAATGACATTCGCCTGCTGGTTCTCGACGTGGACGGCGTCCTCACGGACGGCCGCCTGTATTTCTCGCCCAAGGGCGAGGAAATGAAGGTGTTCCACGTGCGCGACGGCGCCGGCATCGTGCAGCTGCTGCGCGCGGGCCTGCAGATCGCCGTCATCTCGGGCCGTCAGTCGAAAGCGGTGGAGCGGCGCATGACCGAACTGGGCGTCACCTGGATCCGTCAGGGGATCGACGACAAGCTCGCCGCGCTGCGCGAACTGCTGGATATCCTCGGCCTCGGGCCGCAGGCCGTTGCAAGCATCGGTGACGACACGCCCGATCTGCCGATCTTCGAAATCGCGCGCCTGGCGGTGGCCGTCGCCGACGCGCATGCGAGCGTCAAATCGCGCGCTCACTTCATCACCCAGGCAAATGGCGGCCAGGGCGCCGTGCGCGAGATCTGCGATCTCATCCTCGAATCGCAGCGACGGGTGGCGCTCTCATGAACTGGCAGTGGATCCTGATCACCGCCGCGCTGGCCGCGATCACCATCGGGGTCGGTGTGCTGTCGCATCGCAATCCCGTGACGGATGCGATCACCGAACTGCCGCCGCAACCTGCGTACTATCTGAAGGACGCCATCGTCACCGAAACCGAAACGAGCGGCGCGCCCAGCCTGCGGCTCATCGCCAAACGCATCGAACAGCAGCCGACGGACAACAGCATCGAGCTGCAGACGGTGCGCGTCGACTATCTCAAGGTACCGGACAAGCGCTGGTATCTGTCGGCGCAGCGCGGACTCGTGCCGCCTGATTCGCACGTCATCCAGTTTCTCGGCAACGTGGAACTGCGTCCCACCGACGGTCCGGCGACGACGTTCCTGCGCACCGAAGAACTGAGCGTCGATCCGGAAAAGAACCTCGCGTACACGACGACGTCGCCCGTTGCGATCCGGTTCGGCACGTACGCGATGCGGGTCAAGCGCTTCGAAGCCAACCTGAAGACCGAGAAAGTCAGAATGGAGTCGGTGAATGGCCGTTCCGAAGCAGGCTGAATCCGTCGCGCTGCTGCTGTGCAGCGTCTGGTTGCTGGCGCTACCGGCGGGCGCTGCCAACGCGCCGGCGCTGGGCACCGAAGACATCCATCTGTCGGCGGATCTGCTGGACTCGGACGCGCGCAACGACGAGCACGTGATGACCGGCAATGTCCGCATCACGCAGGGCGCCATGTCGATGCAGGCGGATCAGGCGACGGTGAATGGCCTGCAATCCGAAAACAGCCGCTGGCAGTTCGAACGCAACGTGCATATCCGCACCGCCGAGGCCGATCTCAAATCGAACTCCGCCGATGCCGTGTTCGCTGCGGGACGCATTGCCGAAGCCACCGTGCACGGCACGCCCGCGATCTTCGAGCAGCTCAATGCCGAGACGGCCGACAAGAACGTGCACGGCCGCGCCGGAACGATCGAATACGATTTCGCCAAGGGCCTGGTGAAAATGACGCAGGATGTGTGGTTCAGCTACGGCGGCAATGAATTCCGCGGCGACACCGTGATCTACAACCTCAACGACGAACGCGTCATGGTCAATCCCGGCGGCGGCGGAAACAACGCCGGCGGCCGGGTCAACATCACGATCAAACCCGGTACGCCGATCAAGCTGCCGGGTTCGCAGACGCCAGGCGACAAGGGCGGAAGCACCGAATGAGTCGCCTCCTGGTCGAAGGTCTCGCCAAACGCTATCGCTCGCGGCAGGTCGTCAAGGATCTCTCGATCGAAGTATCGAGCGGCGAAGTCGTCGGCCTGCTCGGCCCGAACGGTGCCGGCAAAACCACGGCCTTCTACATGATCGTCGGCCTGGTGCCGATGGACGGCGGCCGCATCGTCCTCGATCAGGACGACATCTCGAAACTGCCCGTGCACCGCCGCGCGCGGCTCGGGCTCGGCTACCTGCCGCAGGAAGCCTCGGTGTTCCGCAAGCTCACGGTCGCCCAGAACATCACGGCGATCCTCGAAACGCGCCCGGAACTCAGCCGGGAGAAGCGCGAGGAAGCGCTGGAGTCGCTGCTCGAGGAATTGCACATCGGTCACATCCGCAACAGCATCGGGCAGAGCCTGTCGGGCGGCGAACGACGGCGCGTCGAAATCGCACGGGCGCTGGCCGCCGAACCCCGCTTCATGCTGCTGGACGAACCCTTCGCGGGCGTCGATCCCATTTCGGTGCTGGACATCCAGCGGATCATCCGGCACCTCACCGCACGCAACATCGGCGTCCTCATCACCGATCATAACGTTCGGGAAACATTGGGAATTTGCGGTCGCGCCTACATCGTCAGCGGCGGTTCCGTGATCGCCTCGGGAACTGCGGACGAGATCCTTGCCAATCAGGAGGTCCGTGAGGTGTACTTGGGCCAGGATTTCCGCTTGTGATTCTTTGGAAGACGGCACGACGCCACGAGTCTGCGTCCTGCCGTATCGCGACCAGGTACCACGCACCGAATGCTCAAACCCGCACTGCAGCTAAGACTCGGCCAGCAGCTCACGATGACTCCGCAGCTGCAACAGGCCATACGCCTGCTGCAGCTTCCTGTACTCGAGTTACAGGCGCAGATCCGCGAAGCGCTCGAAACGAACGTGATGCTGGAGTCGGAAGACGAGGCCGGCAGCCTCGAAACCGGCGACACCGTCGTCGAACTGCCGCAGTTCGAATCCGCCGCTCCCGCTCAATCGCCTGAAGTCGTCGAAGCCCTGCCCGAAACCGAGCCCGCCGACGACCAGGACTGGAGCGAAAACCAGATCACCGGCCAGTCGGATACGCCGTGGTCGGGCGAAGATCACTCCCAGGACTTCTCCGACAACAGCGGCGAAACGCTGCAGGAACACCTCACCTGGCAGCTCGAAATGGCGCGACTCAACGAGCGCGACCGCCGCATCGGCGCCGCGATCATCGATGCCATCAACGACGACGGCTACGTCATCGAGCCGCTGGACGAGATCGCGCGCAATCTGCAGCCGGAAGTCATCGCCTCCGTCGACGATCTCGAGCGCGTGCTGCTGCACGTGCAGGCCATGGATCCGCCCGGCGTCGGCGCGCGCTCCGTCAGCGAATGCATCCAGCTGCAGCTGCGCCAGCTCGATCCGGATACGCCGGGCCGCGAAACGGCGCTGCAGATCGCGGAGACCTATCTCGACCAGGTGGCCGAGCATCAGTACTCGCTGCTGCGGCGCCAGCTGCGCGTATCCGAGGAAGAACTCGAACACGCGCTGGTGCTGGTCCGCGCCTGCCAGCCGCGTCCCGGCTCCAGCGTGCATTCCGTGCCGGCCGAATACATCGTTCCCGACGTCTTCGTGCGTCGCACCGAACGCGGCGGCTGGGCCGTCGACATCAATCCGGCAAGCCTGCCGCGCATCCGCGTCAACCAGGGTTATGCGAGCCTGATCGGTCGCTCGTCCGATCACGCCATGCTGCGCACGCAGCTGCAGGAAGCGCGCTGGCTGATCCGCAGTCTCGAAATTCGCAATGACACGCTGCTGAAGGTGGCGCGCTGCATCGTGCAGCGCCAGTCGGCCTTCCTCGAGAACGGCGACGAATACATGCAGCCGATGATCCTCAAGGACGTCGCCGAGGCCGTGGAGATGCACGAGTCCACCATCTCGCGCGTCACGACCAACAAGTACATGCACACCCATCGCGGTGTGTTCGAGTTCCGTTACTTCTTCTCCAGCCACGTGGCGGCCAGCGACGGCACCGAACTGTCGTCGACGGCCATCCGCGCCAAGATCCGCAAGCTGGTCGCGGCCGAAGATGCCGACAAGCCGCTGTCCGACAGCCGCATTGCCGAAATCCTGTCGCAGGAAGGAGTGCAGGTCGCCCGTCGCACGGTCGCGAAATATCGCGAAGCGCTCGGCATTCCGCCGTCGAGCGACCGTAAACGGGTTTCGGTGAGATAGTCGCGAGGAGCCTGCAGCACCACGTCATCCACCGATCACAGTTTGTGCAACCGGCGGATGGCAGTCACACCGGTTGTCGTTCCAACGTCTGCCGCCCAAGTCTAGGAGGCGCCATGCAATTGAACGTCACCGGTCACCATGTGGATGTCACGACATCCCTCAAGGGCTACGTCGAGAAGAAGCTGGACCGCATCGTCCGCCATTCCGACCACGTCATCGACGTTCATTGCATCCTCACGGTCGAGAAGCTGCGACATAAGGCCGAGGCCACCGTGGCGCTGAGCGGCGCGACGGTCTACGCGGACGCGACCGACCCCAACATGTACGCCGCCATCGACGCGCTGGCCGACAAGCTGGACCGGCGCGTGAAGAAGCACAAGGAAAAGCTCGGCGATCACTATTCGCCGCGCCACCTCAGCCCCTGATACGCTCCGTTCCGGATCGCACCGCCGCGATCCGCCGCATCGCAAGACCCCGCCGCGCAGGCTGCGGGGTCTTTCTTTTTGCCGCCCACTACCCGCCCGTCATGGCAGCCTGCTAGCCTGCCGTCATGCGCCTGGTCATCGTCAGCGGCCTGTCCGGCTCCGGCAAAAGCGTCGCCCTCCACATGCTGGAGGATCTCGACTACTACTGCGTGGACAACATTCCCGCGGGCCTGCTGCCCATGTTCATCTCGCACACCGTGCGGTCGCACGAGTCCATCTATGGCTCGACGGCGGTCGGCGTCGATGCGCGCAATCGCCCCGCCGAAATCGCTTCCGTGCCGAAGCTGGTCGACGAACTCAAGCGCAGCGGCGTCGGCTGCGAGGTGCTGTTCCTGCGCGCGAACGAGGAAGTCCTGCTCAAGCGCTACAGCGAGACGCGCCGCCGCCATCCGCTCAGTCGCGACGGAACGGGTCTCATCGACGCCATCCGCCAGGAACAGACCCTGCTGGGGCCGATCGCCGATGCGGCCGATCTCGTGCTGGACACCTCGCGCACCAGCGTTCACGAACTGCGCGAACTCATCCGCCAGCGCGTCGCCGGCCGCACGGGAGACCGGCTCTCGATCCTGTTCGAGTCCTTCGCTTTCCGACACGGCGTACCGGACGATGCGGACTTCGTCTTCGACGTACGCAATCTGCCGAACCCGCACTGGGAACCCGGCCTCTCGCACCTGACCGGCCGCGACGCCGCCGTCGCTGAATATCTCGAACGCCATCCGATCGTCGCCCGCATGTTCGCCGACATCATCGGCTTCCTCGAACACTGGATTCCCGACTTCGTCCGTACCAACCGCAGCTACCTCACCATCGCCATCGGCTGCACCGGCGGCCAGCATCGCTCGGTCTACCTGGTCGAGCGACTGACCGAGCACTTCGCAAAACGCTACCCGCTCGTCCACGCCCGCCACCAGGTCGTCGGCGACGCCAGCCGCCGCTGACGGAAACAGAAATTTCACACGGAGTTCACGGAGAACACGGAGGTCGGAGAAGAGAAGGAAAATTTCCACGGGGGACACGGGGAACACGGGGTTTCAAGAGAAAAGATAATTTCCCCGTGCTCCCCGTGTTCCCATTCCTCCCCCGTGGAAATTCTTCTTCCTGATCTCTGGCTCCGTGCTCTCCGTGAACTCCGTGTGAAACTCCGCACCTCTCCCGCTACACTGCGCGCCACTTCGCACCCTGCACGCGCTGCAGGACACAGATGTGGGCTCATGCATGACGGCCGAGGCTCAGGTCGCAAAAATCAGTCGGCTCGCGGCGCTGCGCACGGCGCTGGAGCAGGGATCCATGCGGCACGGCCACCGCATGGTCAATTCGCTGCACCCTGCTGAAATCGCCTCGCTGATCGAATCGCTGCCGCCGGCCAAGCGCGAGATCGTGTGGGAATTCGTCGATCCCGAACTGGAGGGCGACGTCCTCATCGAACTGAACGAGGAAGTGCGCTCCGAACTCATCGGCGGCATGGACGCGGATGAACTGATCGCCGCCACCGAGGGCATGGAAGTCGACGACCTCGCCGACCTCATCGGCGACCTGCCCGAGACGCTCAACGAGCGCGTGCTGCAGTCCATGGACGCGCAGGATCGCGAGCGGCTGTCGGCCGTGCTGGCCTTCGAAGAGGACAGCGCCGGCCGTCTGATGAACCTCGACGCCGTGACCATCCGTCCCGACGTGACGATCGAAACCGTGCTGCGCTATCTGCGCATGCGCGCCGAACTGCCCGAGCGCACCGACCGGCTGTTCGTGGTCAATCGCCACGACCGCTATCTCGGCGGGCTCGACATCACGCGCCTGCTGACCGAAGACCCGGAATCGACCGTCGGCGACGTGATGGACTCGACGGTCGAAGGCATCTCGCCCGAGACGCCGGCGCGCGACGTCGCCAAGCTGTTCGAAGACCGCGACCTGGTGTCCGCCGCCGTGGTCAGCGCGGACGGCCGCCTGCTCGGCCGCATCACCATCGACGACGTCGTCGACGTCATCCGCGAGGAAGCCGATCACTCGGTGCTGAGCATGGCGGGTCTCGACGAAGACGACGACATGTTCGCCGGCGTGGTGCGCAGCGCGCGCCGCCGCGCGGTCTGGCTCGGCGTGAATCTCGCCACGGCCTTCCTCGCGGCCAATGTGGTCGGGCTGTTCGAAGCCACCATCGAGAAAGTCGTGGCGCTCGCCGTCCTCATGCCCATCGTCGCCAGCATGGGCGGCATCGCCGGCAGTCAGACGCTGGTGCTGATCATCCGCGGCATCGCGCTCGGCCAGGTCGAACAGGCCAATGCGCGCTGGCTGCTGATCCGGGAAATTTCCGTCGGCATGCTGAACGGGCTGTTCGTCGCCGGTCTCGTCGGACTCGCCGCAGGCCTGTGGTTTCAGGAATGGAAGGTGGGCGCGATCATCTGCGGCGCGCTGATGATCAACCTGTTCGCCGCGGCCATCGTCGGCGTCAGCGTGCCGCTGGTCCTGAAACGTCTGGGAATCGATCCGGCACTCGCCGGCAGCGTGGTACTGACGACCTTCACCGACTGTATCGGCTTTGCCTCACTGCTCGGCCTCGGCACGCTGTTCCTGACGTGACGACAGCCGCCTGAGAACGCCGGTGGCGCCGGTCGAGGCCACCGCGTGACCACCAATGAAAGCCAGCAGATCATCGGAGCGCTTCATCGCATCCTGATAGCCGAGCGCGATCAGTTCGCGCGTGAACGTGTCCTGGAACAGCAGGTAGCTCATGAGCTGGCCGCCGCCGGTGTTCAAGGCGCCCATGGTCCGCAACAGCACACGCAGGGCTCGCGGCAACGACCCCACGTGATGACGCGCGATCTCTGAAATATCCCGGCTCGGCAGGATCACCAGCAGATCGATCCTGCGCAGGCGCGTCAGATCCGGGCCGGCAGCCAGCCCCTGCTCCACCAGATGATTGATCTGCACCAGGCGCTCCATGTCCAGGGACAGTCCGTCCGTGAACAAGGCGTCGAGCATGTAGCCGAAGATCTGCCCGAACGTCGGAGGAGTCGGCGGCTGCGCGACGACGCGGTGGTGCGCCTCGTTGCGCGTGCCGATGACCAGCAGGCGGTCGGCACCCAGGTGGATCGCCGGGCTGAACGGACTCGACTGACGCATCGCGCCGTCGCCGAAGTATTCGTCGCCCATCAGCACCGGCGGGAACAGAAACGGCACGGCAACGCTCGCCATCAGGTGATCGAGCGACAGCTGGGCCGGCTCACCGAAGCGCCGCAGGCGACTCCAGGACACGCCGCTCTCGCGCGCTTCGCAGAATGCAACCGACCGCGCGCTGGCATAGCCCGCCGCCGCGATCGACAGGGCGTCGAGCTGCCCGGCATCGATCGAGCGCCGCACCGCCGCGAAATCGAACTGCTGCCCGAGCAGTTCGCGCAGCGGCGTGTTGTCGAACAGCGATTTCGGCGGCGGCAGCAGCCACCCGCCCGACATCATGGCGAGCAGCCAGTGCAGTCCGGAGCGCAACATGCTGGCCGTGTCGGCCTTGAAAACCTGCCCGACCTGGAAATTGCGCCAGACGCGTTCCAGGTTGCCGACGGCGACGCGGAAACGCTCCGCGTGTACTGCGATCGCGGTCGCGTTCACCGCGCCGGCGGATGTACCGGTCACGACCGGAAAGGGATTCGAAGCACGGGCGGGCAGCAGATCGGAAATCGCACGCAATACACCCACCTGATAGGCAGCGCGTGCGCCGCCCCCCGGCAGGATCAAGCCGAGCTTCGCAGCAGGATTGACGGGACCTCGCTCTGTGGTCACATGCGGCTCTCGGGAAAACGGGGCATCGTTCGTTGCCCCGCCCATGGAACTCGTGAGTTGTCTTTGGGTTCAGGATTAGTATGGCACAGTGCCTTCACGCACCCGCCGCGCCAGCGGTCCATTCGACTACAGGAGCCGCCATGAATCGCCTCTCCGTCCTGCGCCACCTCACTTTCGGTGTGCTGCTCGCCTGGTTCACCCTGCTGCACGCAGAACCCCAGCTCGGCAGTCCGGCCCCGGAATTCAAGCTCCAGGACCAGAACGGCAAGTGGCACGAACTGAAGGACTACCGCGGCAAATGGGTTGCGCTGTATTTCTATCCGAAGGATCAGACCCCCGGCTGCACGACGCAGGCCTGCGAGTTCCGCGACAACATCTTCGCCTTCCGCGATGCCGATGCCGTGATCCTGGGCGTGAGCGTCGACGACGTCGAATCCCACAAGAAGTTTTCCGAGAAGCACGGCCTGCCCTTCCCGATCCTGGCCGATCCCACCAAGGCCACGGCGAAGGAATACGGCGTGCTCAAGAAGTTCTTCGGCACCCTCGAAGCCGCCCGCCGCGACACCTTCCTGATCGATCCGCAGGGCAAGCTCGTCAAGCACTACATGGACGTGGATCCGAAAGGCCACTCGCAGGTGGTGCTGAAAGACATCAAGGAACTGCAGAAGAGGCAGGCAGGCTGAAGCGTAGCTGCTACGGGCGACTGGCTGCTGGCGACTGGCTTCTGGCCAGCAGCCAGCAGCGGTCGAGCCGACGGCTCGACTAGTGCAGCGCCTTGATCGCCTGATCCAGCCCCGCCAGCGTCAGCGGGAACATCCGGTCTTCGACCAGTTCCCGCGTGATCTGCACCGACGGCGTGTATTCCCAGCGCTGCTGCGGCTCGGGATTGAGCCAGACATGATGCGGCCAGGTCTTGAGGAGCCGCTTGATCCACACCGCACCGGCCTCTTCGTTCCAGTGTTCGACGCTGCCGCCGGGCTGCACGATTTCGTACGGGCTCATGGTGGCA
Organism: Povalibacter sp.; assembly: GCF_036735925.1. Classification (NCBI taxonomy): domain Bacteria; kingdom Pseudomonadati; phylum Pseudomonadota; class Gammaproteobacteria; order Steroidobacterales; family Steroidobacteraceae; genus Povalibacter; species Povalibacter sp. The sequence goes on along the minus strand of NZ_DAINNK010000035.1, from coordinate 25,186 downwards.
TCGCCGACGAAGATCAGCTTGTAGTCATGGCCGTAGGTGCGCATGACGTCCATCGTCGACGTTTTTTCGCGATGCCGGCGGCGGTTGTCCTTCCACACCGATTCGTAGACGAAGTTGTGGAAGTAGAAGTATTCGAGATGCTTGAACTCGGTACGCGCCGCGGAGAACAGTTCCTCGCAGACCTTGACGTGATCGTCCATGGAGCCGCCGACGTCGAGAAACAGCAGGATCTTGATGGCGTTGTGGCGTTCGGGGACGAACTTCAGATCCAGCAATCCCGCGTTGCGCGCCGTGGATGAGATGGTGTCGTCGAGATCCAGGTGATCGGCGACGCCTTCGCGGGCGAACTTGCGCAGCTTGCGCAATGCCACCTTGATGTTGCGCGTGCCGAGTTCGACATTGTCGGCGAGGTTCTGGTATTCGCGCTGGTCCCACACCTTCACCGCGCGGCGATTGCGCGATCCGTCCTGACCGATGCGGATGCCTTCGGGGTTGTAGCCATAGGCGCCGAACGGCGAGGTGCCGCGGGTACCGATCCATTTGTTGCCGCCTTCGTGGCGTTCCTTCTGTTCTTCGAGCCGTTTCTTCAGCGTCTCGATCAGCTTGTCCCAGCCGCCGAGCGCCTCGATCTTCGCCTTCTCCTCGTCGCTCAGGTTGCGCTCGCCCATGCGACGCAGCCAGTCCTCGGGGATCTGCTTCATCATCGAATCGAACAGCTCTTCAGCGCCCTTGAAGTGCGCGGCGAAGGCGCGATCGAAACGATCGAAGTGACGCTCGTCCTTCACCATGCAGGCGCGCGACAGATAGTAGAAATCCTCGGCGCTCGCATTCGCGAGCCGTGCTTCCAGCGCTTCCAGCAGCGCCAGGAACTCCGTGATCGACACCGGCACGCCGGCTTCGCGGAGTTTGAAGAAGAAGGGAATCAGCATGGTTGTAAGTGACGTGAGTGACGAAAGTCATGAGGGTGACGAAGGTCGGAAAACAGATGCGACCCTTCTGGCCTTCGTCACTTCCGTCACCCTCGTGACCTTCGTCACTCCTCTTTATTGCCTGCGCCGGTTCAGGAACACCAGCTGCTCGAACAGATGCACGTCCTGCTCGTTCTTCAGCAGCGCGCCGTACAGCGGCGGAATCGACTTCTTCGGATCGTCCGTGCGCAGGGCTTCCGGCGGAATGTCTTCGGCGACGATCAGCTTGATCCAGTCGAGCAGTTCGGACGTCGAAGGCTTCTTCTTCAGGCCCGGCGTTTCGCGCAGCTTGAAGAAGGCGCCGAGCGCTTCCGCCAGCAGCTCCTTCTTGAGCGTCGGATAGTGCACCTGGACGATCCGGGTCATGGTCGCTTCGTCAGGGAAACGGATGTAGTGGAAGAAGCAGCGGCGCAGGAAGGCGTCGGGCAGCTCCTTCTCGTTGTTGCTGGTGATGATGATGATCGGCCGGTGATGCGCCTTCACCCACTGGCGCGTCTCGTAGACGTAGAACTCCATGCGATCGAGTTCGTGCAGCAGGTCGTTGGGGAATTCGATGTCGGCCTTGTCGATCTCGTCGACCAGCAGCACCGGCTGCACGTCGCTCTCGAACGCTTCCCACATGCGTCCCTTGACGATGTAGTTGCCGATGTCGTGCACCTTGGCTTCGCCGAGCTGCGAATCGCGCAGGCGCGATACCGCGTCGTATTCGTACAGACCCTGCTGCGCCTTGGTCGTCGACTTGATGTGCCAGCGGTACAGCGGGCGCTGCAGGGAAGCCGCGACTTCCTCGGCCAGCTGCGTCTTGCCCGTGCCGGGCTCGCCTTTCACCAGCAATGGACGACCGAGCGTCACGGCCGCATTGACGGCCATCATCAGATCTTCGGTCGCGACGTAGCTGTCGGTACCGGCAAAACGTGAGGTCATTGAAACTCCGGAAGCTGACGAAATTGCTCCTGAAGCGACGCAACCCGCATCGCTTGCCCCCTCCCTGACCCTCCCCCGCTTCGCAGGGGAGGGGAACGGAGGCCCAACCAGTGTGCCAGTTTGCCGCTCTGCCGGCTTCCCCTACTGCGCCAGCCTGAGCGTGTGTTCAGTTTTTCCGGGCAACAGCGGCTGGGGTTCTCCACGAACCCAGGCCTCGTGGCCTGCACCGTAGAAAGGCGACAGCGGGTGATCGACCGGTCCGCCCGGCATCTGGAACAGTCCCTCGGCTTCACGGCCCGGCGAGACGACCAGCCGCTGCGAGGCGCCGAAGGCCGGCCCCTGTGCCAGCGGCATGGCGAAGTCGCCGTGCATGCGATCGGCCGGCATGTCGAGCCAGCGCGCGGAGAACGGCAATGCCGCCGACAGCGGATGATGCATCTGCAGCGTGTTCTGCCGACCCCAGCTGCAGGGGTCGGCGCATTCGCGCGCGAGCGTCGCCGTCGAGGTATCGAGCGCCGCGAGCAGCGCCGCTTCCCACGTGGCGTAGTGCGGATCGAGCAGGTGCGCCGGCTGCTGCGTCACGAGCTGCCACAACGCGCCTTCGAACTGTGCCGACGGCTCGAACTTCGCCTCGGGATATTCCAGACGCGCCTGCGACGTGAGCGAATCGAACACCTGCTTGCGGACCTGCTGGCGGAAGGCGCGCACGACCGGATACCCCAGGTCGTCGGCGCTGGCGCGGCCGCTCCATCGTTCGACGCGCTCGCGCGCCAGGCGCCGCGCCGGATGATCGGCGACCGCGGCATCGTCCAGCAGTTGCAGCAACAGATCGCGCCAGCGCGTCATGAAGAGCGCACGGTCGTCGATCTGGATCTTCGCCAGATCCGTGGCAGTTGCCGCCCGCAGCGCGAGCAGATCGTCGCGGATCTGCGCGGCGCGCGCGCCGAGATCGTAGCCGCCGTCGCCCATGAAGTTCAGCCAGGTATCGACGTCGATCGTGCGCGCATTCGCGGTCCACAGGCGGCCCGGCGCGGGATCGATGATGCGCGGATAGTCCTCCGGCGCGTGCCAGCCGATCCAGCCGGTGCCGGGCGCACGCCACGAGGCGGGCTGGGTCGAATCGTAGTTGGCGCGGATCGGCACCTGTCCCATGAGCGACCAGCCGATGTGTCCTGCGCGGTCCACGGCGAGGAAGTTCTGTACCGGCGCGCCGGAACGATTCGCCGCCAGCAGCGCCTCCTGCACGGTCGCTGCGGTTTCGAAATCGAGCATGCGTACGTTGGTGGCGCGCGGATCGTGCGCCGTCCATGCCAGCGCCAGCGGCCGGCCCTGCGCGTCATGGTTGATGATCGGCCCCCAGCGGGTGGCCGTCACGTCGAGGCTCACCGGCGAGCCGCCGCGCACGGCGATCGATTCCGTGCGTTTGACGAAGGCCTCCGTGTCGTCGCCGACGAAGTAGCGGTCCGGATTCGCAGGATCGGTCTCGACGATCACCAGATCGGTCCAGTCGCCGTAGCTGTTCGTGAAGCCCCACGCGACCTGGCCATTGCTGCCGACGACGATGATCGGCAGGCCCGGCAGCGTCACGCCGACCAGATCGCGCGGCGCCTCGGCGCCGCCGCTCACCTTGAGGCGCGCCCGATACCAGACGTGCGGCAGTCGCAAACCGAGATGCATGTCGTTCGCCAGCAGCGCCGCATGCCCTGCAGCATGCGGCGCGGCCACGGCCCAGCTGTTGCTGCCGACGACCGGACGTTCTTCCAGAGCGGTTCGCGAGGGCGGATCGAGCAATGCTGCGACGTGCTGTTCGCCGCTGCGCAGATCGACGATCTCGGGACCGGGAATCGCCGCGACGCGCCAGGTGCCGCCGGTCACCGGCGCATCCCATTCGGTGCCGAGCGGATGCAGAAAATCGAACAGTGCCGGCGGCAGTGCCTCGCGCAATTGCGAGCGCGCCAGTTCATGCGCGCCGGTCGAATCGTTGAGGCTGAGATACATCGAGAAGGCCGCGAGGACCGAATCCTCCGGCAGCCAGGCGCGCGGCTGCTCCCGCAGCAACAGATATTCCCACGGCCTCGCGCGCGCATCGCCGAGCGCGCGGTTTACGCCAGCGACATACGCATCGAGCGTCCGACGATCTTCATCGGGCATCTGCGCCACGACCTGCTGCGCCACCGCGCGAAAGCCGTGGATGCGAAAGTGCCTGTCCGTATCGAGCGCTGCCGCGCCAAGCAGTTCCGCCAGTTCGCCCGCGGCCGCACGCCGCATCAGGTCCATCTGGAAGAAGCGATCCTGCGAGTGCGCGTAGCCCGTGGCATAGGCGAGATCGCGACGCGACGTGCCCGTGATCGTCGGCGTGCCGTTGGCGTCGCGCTCGATCGTCGCGGTCGCACCGGTGCCGGCGATGTCCCCATCCAGTTGCGGCAGGCTGCCGCGGAACAGCACGTACAGCGCGCCGGCAGTGATCGCGACGAGCGCGACGATGGCGATCAGAATGCGACGGAACAGGCGCACGGGAACCCGGCCCTTCACACCCGCACTTCGAGGATCTTCATCGAGTTGGTCTTGCCCGAAACGCCCGACAGTTCGCCCTTGGTGAGAATGATGCGGTCGCCAGGTTCAACCATCTTCTTCTGCAGCATCAGCCGGAAGATGTTCGCGTACACCTCCTGCGCATCCGTGTGCGTGACGTCGAAGGTCACGGGATAGACGCCGCGATAGAGCATGACGCGCCGGCTGGTGATTTCGTGGCGGGTGAACGCATAGATGGGAATGTCGGCGCGGATGCGCGACATCCACAGCGGCGTCGAGCCGGACTCGGTCAGGGCCACGATCGCCTTCACCTTGAGATGGTTCGCGGTGTACATCACCGCCATCGCGATGGCTTCGTCCGTCTTTTCGAACAGCCCGCCGTCGCTGCGATGCCGGATGGGCGAATGCGACGATTCGTACTTCTCCGCGCCGAGAATGACCTGCGCCATCGCCTGCACCGCTTTCACGGGATATTTGCCGACGGCGCTTTCGCCGGACAGCATCACCGCGTCCGTGCCGTCCATCACGGCATTGGCGACGTCGGACACTTCGGCGCGGGTCGGAATCGGATTGTGGATCATCGATTCCATCATCTGCGTCGCAGTGATGACGACGCGGTTGCGCTTGCGCGTGGCCGAGATGATGTGTTTCTGCAGACCGGTGAGTTCGGCGTAGCCGACTTCGACGCCGAGATCGCCGCGCGCCACCATCACGGCATCGCTCGCCTGGATGATGCGGTCGAGATTGACGATGGCCTCGCTGCGCTCGATCTTGGCGACGAGCTGGCCGTGCCCGCCTTCCTTGCGCAGCAGTTGCCGCGCTTCGTCCATGTCGGAGCCGTCGCGCGCGAACGAGACGGCGAGATAGTCGACGCCGAGTTCGGCGGCGAGTTTGATGTCGAGCCGGTCCTTGTCGGTCAGCGCGCCGGCCGACAGGCCGCCGCCCTGCTTGTTGATGCCCTTGTTGTCGGAGAGTTCGCCGCCGACGATGACTTTCGTGGCGATGCGCGGACCGTCCACCGCCGTAACTTCCAGCGCGATCTGGCCGTCGTTCAGCAGCAGCACATCCGACGCCTGCACATCGCGCGGCAGGCTCTTGTAGGCAACGCCGACGCTGGTTGCAGTGCCCGCCTTCGGATCGAGCGATACATCCAGCGTGAACGGCTCGCCTTCGATCAGCTGGACCGGGCCGTTGGCGAAACGCTCGATGCGGATCTTCGGCCCCTGCAGGTCGCCCAGCACGGCGATCTGCTTGCCGACCTGTTCGGCCACTTCCCGCACCATCTGCACGCGCTTCGCATGCGCCTGCGGTTCGCCGTGGGAGAAGTTGATGCGCACGACGTCGGCGCCGGCGATGATCAGGTCGCTCAGCACCTTGGGATTGTCGGTGGCGGGACCGAGGGTGGTCAGGATCTTCGTGCGGCGGAGCATGCAGGCGACCGTGTCGATTGAACAATGGCGGACAGTCTAATCCGTCCGCATTGCCGGAATGAAATGGGGCCGGCGATCCGCCGATAAGCCGCGGCGATTTCTTCGTGTGGGGCCGGCTTCAGCCGGCCTGTGTCGGAGTCAGGCTGAAGCCTGACCTACAGCCTGACCTACAGCCTGACCTGCAGGAAGAGGCCGGCTTCAGCCGGCCGCGCGCTCTTCCAGCACCGCGACCGCCGGCAGCTTCTTGCCTTCGAGGAATTCGAGGAAGGCGCCGCCGCCGGTGGAGATGTACGAGATGTCGTCTTCGACCCGGTATTTCTCGATCGCCGCGAGCGTGTCGCCGCCGCCGGCAATGGAGAATGCGGAGCTGCGGGCCACGGCCTGCGCCAGCGCCTTCGTGCCTTCGCCGAACTGGTCGAACTCGAACACGCCGACCGGGCCGTTCCAGACGATCGAACCCGCGGTCGCACAGGCTTTCGCGAAACGCTCGGCCGTGTCGGGGCCGATGTCGAGGATCATCTCGTCATCCGCCACCTGGTCGACCTTCTTCACGTCCGCTTCCGCATTCGCCGAAAACTCCGTGGCCACGACGACGTCGGTCGGCAGCGGGATCTCGACCTTGAGTTCGGCCGAACGCTTCAGCAGGCCCTTGGCGATGTCGAGCATCTCTTTTTCGACCAGCGATTTACCGATGGGATGACCGGCCGCCGCGATGAACGTATTGGCGATGCCGCCGCCGACGATCAGCTTGTCGACCTTGGTCAGCAACGTTTCCAGCACGGTGAGCTTGGTCGACACCTTCGAGCCCGCCACGATCGCCACCAGCGGACGCTTGGGTTTTTCCAGCGCCGTTTCGAGCGCGACCAGTTCGTTCATCAGCAGCGGGCCGGCGCAGGCGACCTTGGCGAATTTCGCCACCCCGTGCGTGCTGGCTTCGGCGCGATGCGCGGTACCGAAGGCATCCATGACATAGACATCGCAGAGCGCCGCCATCTTGCGCGACAGGTCTTCCTTGTCCTTCTTCTCGCCCTTGTTGAAACGCACGTTCTCCAGCAGCACGACTTCGCCCGGCTCGACGCTGACGCCCTCCAGCCAGTTCTTTTCGAACCGGACCTTGTAACCGAGCAGTTCCGAGAGGCGCTGCGCCACCGGCGCGAGCGAGAACTCGTCGTCGTACACGCCTTCTTCCGGACGGCCGAGATGCGACATGAGCATGACGCGGGCGCCCGCGTTCTTCGCTGCCTGGATGGTCGGCAGCGATGCGCGGATGCGCGCATCGCTGGTCACGACCCCTCCCTGCACCGGAACGTTGAGATCCTCGCGGATCAGCACGCGCTTGCCGCGCAGGTCGAGATCGGTCATGCGCAAAACAGTCATGCGAGGGCAGCTCCAGGTTATCGCAAGTAAACGGGCTACAGGCGACAGGCGACGGCCAGAACCAGATTCGAGCTCTTGCCGTAGCCCGTGGCCTGTTGGCCGTAGCCCGTCTTGGTTACTTCGAAATGACGCGAGCCATCTCCAGGACCTTGCTCGAATAACCCCACTCGTTGTCGTACCAGGACACGATCTTGACGAAGGTGCCGTCGAGCGCGATGCCGGCCTCGGCGTCGAAGATGGAGGTGCGTGCGTCGCCGCGGAAATCGGTGGAGACGACTTTCTCGTCGGTGTAGCCGAGCACGCCCTTCATCGCGCCTTCGGAGGCGGCCTTCATGGCATTGCAGATCTGCTCGTAGGTGGTGTCCTGCTTCAGTTCGACCGTGAGATCGACCACCGAAACGTCCGACGTCGGCACGCGGAACGACATGCCGGTCAGCTTCTTGTTCAGCTCGGGGATCACGACGCCGACGGCCTTCGCCGCGCCGGTCGATGACGGAATGATGTTTTCCAGGATGCCGCGGCCGCCGCGCCAGTCCTTGTTCGAGGGGCCGTCGACGGTCTTCTGCGTCGCCGTCGTGGCATGCACCGTCGTCATCAGGCCGCGCTTGATGCCGAAGCTGTCGTTCAGCACCTTGGCGATCGGCGCGAGGCAGTTCGTCGTGCACGAGGCGTTGGAGATGATGGCCTGGCCGGCGTAGGTCTTGTCGTTCACGCCGAACACGAACATCGGCGTGTCGTCCTTCGACGGCGCCGACATGATCACTTTCTTCGCGCCGGCGCTGATGTGCTTCTGCGCGGTTTCCTTGGTGAGGAACAGGCCCGTCGATTCGACGACGATGTCGGCGCCCACGTCGCCCCACTTCAGTTCGGCCGGATCCTTGACGGCGGTGAGACGGATCTTCCTGCCGTTGACCACCAGCGTATTGCCGTCGACCGACACCGTGCCCTTGAACTGGCCGTGCACGGAATCGTATTTCAGCATGTAGGCGAGGTAGTCCGGCTCGAGCAGATCGTTGATCCCCACGATCTCGATGTCCGGAAAATTCTGCGTGGCCGCGCGAAACACCATGCGACCGATGCGACCGAATCCGTTGATGCCGACTTTGATGCTCATTAACTGCTCCAATGCTCTGGCTAGTGTCTGGTGGCGCCCAGGACCTAGAGAATCGACTGAACCACTTTCACCACGTTTTCAACCGTAAACCCGAAGTGCCTGAACAGATCCTTGCCGGCGCCTGAGGCGCCGAAGCTGTGCATGGCGACGACGGCACCGCGCGGACCGACGTAGCGGTACCACGTATCCGGCGCCGCCGCCTCGATGGCGACACGACGTTCGACCGCAGCGGGCAGCACCTGTTCGCGATAAGCGGCATCCTGCGCATCGAACACGTTGCTGCTCGGCATCGACACCACGCGCACCTTGCGGCCCTGCTGCTGCAATGCCGTTGCCGCATCGACCGCGATGCCGACTTCGGAGCCGGTCGCGATCAGGATCACCTCGGGCGTGCCTTCGCAATCCTTCAGCACGTAGCCGCCGCGACGCACGGCGTCGATCTGCTGCGCCGTGCGCGTCTGCGCCGGCAGGCCCTGGCGCGTCAGCGCCAGCGTCGTCGGGCCATTGCGGCGTTCGATCGCGTCTGCCCATGCGACGGCCGTTTCGAGCGTGTCGCACGGGCGCCAGACCGTCATGTTCGGAATGATGCGCAGGCTCGGCAGGTGTTCCACCGGCTGGTGCGTCGGGCCGTCTTCGCCGAGGCCGATCGAATCGTGCGTCATCACATAGATGACGCGCTGCTTCATCAGCGCCGACATGCGCATGCCGTTGCGCGCGTAGTCGGAGAACACCAGGAACGTGCCGCCGTAGGGGATTTCGCCGCCGTGCAGGGCGACGCCGTTCATGATCGCGGCCATGCCGAATTCGCGCACGCCGTAGTGCAGGTAGTTGCCCGAGGCATCGGCGCCGGTGATCGATTTCGAATCCTTGCGGTTGGTGTTGTTCGAACCCGTCAGGTCGGCCGAGCCGCCGAACAGTTCGGGCAGCGCCGCGCCGTACGCGTTGAGCGCCTGCTGCGATGACTGCCGCGTTGCGAGGTTTCCGCCCGCCTGGGCGACCTGTGCCACGTAGTTGCGCACGACTTCCGGCCACGTCGCGGGCAGTTCGCCCTGCATGCGGCGCTGGAATTCCGCAGCCAGCGCCGGGAACTGCTTCGAGTAGGTCTCGAACTTCGACTGCCAGCCCGCCTCGACCTGCTTGCCGCGCTCGCGCGCGTCCCAGCCATTGCGGACGTCGTCGGGAATGACGAAGGGCTCGTAGTTCCAGCCAAGGTGCTTGCGTGTCGCTGCGACTTCGTCTGCGCCCAGCGCGGCGCCGTGCGTTGCCTCCGTACCCTGCTTGTTGGGCGAACCCCAGCCGATGATGGTCTTGCAGCAGATCAGGCTCGGCCGGTCGGTCACGGCCTTCGAGGCGGCGATTGCTTTTTCGATGGCTGCCGGATCGTGCCCGTCCACATTCGGCACGACGTGCCAACCGTAGGCTTCGAAGCGCTTCGGCGTGTCGTCCGTGAACCAGCCGTGGACTTCGCCGTCGATGGAAATGCCGTTGTCGTCATAGAAGGCGATCAGCTTGCCGAGCTTCAGGGTGCCGGCCAGCGAGCAGGCCTCGTGCGAGACGCCTTCCATGAGGCAGCCGTCGCCGAGGAACACCCAGGTGTGATGGTCGACGATGTCGTGCCCCGGGCGATTGAAAGTGGCCGCGAGCATCTTTTCCGCCAGCGCCATGCCGACGGCGTTGGCCAGCCCTTGCCCCAGCGGGCCGGTCGTGGTTTCGATGCCGAGATGCGCGTCGTGCTCGGGATGCCCCGCCGTGTGCGAGCCGAGCTGGCGGAAGGCCTTCAGGTCATCGATCGTCAGGGGATAGCCGCTCAGGTGCAGCAGCGCGTACAGGAGCATGGAACCGTGACCGTTGGAGACGACGAAACGGTCGCGATCGGCCCACTGCGGATTGCCGGGATTGTGCCTGAGGTGGTCGTTCCACAAGACTTCGGCGATGTCGGCCATGCCCATGGGCATGCCGGGATGGCCGGAATTGGCTTTCTGAACAGCGTCCATCGCCAGTGCCCGGATGGCATTGGCAAGCTGCCTGCGCTGCGACGTCATCGACCAACCCCTTCAGGAATACCGGTTTTCGAGAGCCGCGCATTCTGGACCAAGGGGGCGTCAGCGGCAATCGAACCCGACGATGGGAATGCGCGGAACTTTGCGGGTGACGCGACGTATTTGATTCTTCCTGTGGGGCCGGCTTTAGCCGGCCGGATAAGGCGTCAGGCTAAAGCCTGACCTACAGGCCCGCCCGGCGACGCGGATGGCCGACAGTGAGACGGACTGCAAATAATCTTCCCGTGCATCGCGGACTGCCCGGGCGATTAGAGGTCGATCACCTTTTGCGGCTGGGCCGCATTGCTACGATCCGGCGCGCATTCGTCCTGCACATGACTCGCCGAATGATTATGTCGCGCCTCGCGCACGACATCGGACCACAAGGGCAGCAATGAAGTCGTTTCGCCTCATTCAGTTCACGGACACCCATCTGACGGGAGATGCGGCAGCGACCATTCGCGGCGTCGCCTGCCTGCCGGCGTTGCGTGCCGTCATGGCCGATGCGCAGCACCGTTGTCACCGTCCCGACGGCGTCCTGCTGACTGGCGATCTGGTGCAGGACGATCCCTCCGGTTACGCACTCATCCGCCAGGTGTTCGGCGCCTCGCCGGTGCCGGTGCTGTGCCTGGCCGGCAATCACGATCTGCCCGACCACATGCGCGCCGCGCTGCGCGGCGAGCCGTTCCATGTCGGCGGTGAAGTCGAATTCGGTCGCTGGCTGGTCGTGCTGCTCGACACCTGGGTCGAACACAGTGCGGGCGGTCGGCTCGGCGCCGCCCAGCTCGCGCGATTGCGCGAAACGCTGCAGGCCCATCGCAATCATCATGTGCTGCTGTGCCTGCATCACCATCCCATCCGCATGCGCAGCGAATGGCTCGATCAGGTCGGCCTCGAAGATGCGGACGAGTTCATGTCGATCGTGCGCACGCACGCCAACGTGCGCGGCGTGCTGTGGGGCCACGTGCATCAGTCGCTCGACAGCTTCGTTGCCGGCGTGCGCTTCATGGCGACACCGGCGACCTGTGCGCAATTCCTGCCGCGCAGCGATGACTTCGCGATCGACGATCGTCCGCCCGGCTATCGCGTGCTCGAACTGCTGCCCGACGGCACCATCGCCACCGAAGTGATCTGGCTGGAGCGCTACGCACAGCGCGTGGTGGCTTGATCGAACGCTGGGCCTGACTCGTCGCTGGCGGCCACGGACGGATCGGCAGATACTGGCCGCGATGCCAACGCTCAGCCGATTTCTCGCCAGCCTCCTCGTTCTTGCACTCGTTCAGACCGCATCGGCGGCGGACTCCGCACCCGCGCGTCATGCGCTGTGGTCGCTGCAGGGCAAGACCAACACCGTCTACCTGCTCGGCTCGGTCCACTTCCTCAAGCCTTCCGATGAACTGCCCGCGGCGCTCGACGCCGCGTATCGCGACGCCGAGCGCCTGGTGATGGAGATCGACATGGACGATCTCGATCCCCTCGTCGCGCAACAGACCACGATGGATCTCGGTCTGTTGCCGGACGGCAAGACCCTGGAGTCCGAACTGGGCAGCGAGGCCTATCAGCTGGTATCGAAACAGGCGCGCGTCATGGGCATCGATCCTGCGCTGCTGAATCGCTTCCGTCCGTGGCTCGCTGCCATGACGCTCGTACAGCTGCAGCTGATGAAGCAGGGGCTCGATCCGCAATCCGGCGTCGAGCAGCGCCTGACGGCACGCGCCGTCGCCGATCACAAGGAAATCACCGGCCTCGAGACGCTGCAGCAACAGCTGGGCATGCTGGCCGGACTGTCGTCGGAGCAGCAGCGCGAATTCCTGCTCTACAGCGTCGAGAATGCGGAACACGCCGCGGAGGAAATCGACGAGCTGATCGATGCCTGGCGCAGGGGCGACACGACCGTCCTCGCGCGTCTGCTCGCGGAAGGATTCGACAAGTATCCCGACCTGTACCGCCCGCTGACCGTCGATCGCAATCGACAATGGCTCGGGCCGATCGAGGAGTTACTGAAGTCGCAGGACGACTACCTGGTAGTCGTGGGCGCACTGCACCTGGTCGGAAAAGACAGCGTCATCGACCTGCTCGAGAGCAAGGGTCACAAGGTGACGCAGCACTGATCGTTCAGACCGCGGCCGGCCGCAGAGCCGTGCCCAGCAGGTAGCCGAGAAAAACGACGATCAGACAGACACCGACCGACAGCGCCACGTTGGCCGCCGCGGCCGCCAGCCGGCCTTCCCGCAGCAACAGCAGCGTCTGCAGGCTGAATGCCGAAAACGTCGTGAAACCGCCCATCACGCCGACCATCAGGAAATCGCGGGTGAGCTGCGCCGACTGCGACACCTTTCCCACGGTCAGCGCGGCGATCAGTCCGATCAGGAACGAGCCCACGACATTCACCAGCAACGTGCCCCAGGGAAAGGATGCACCCCAGCGGCTTGCGGCGAGGAGACCGCACCCGTGCCTCGCGACCCCGCCCAGCGCGCTGCCGATCGCGATGAGCAGCCAGTTCATGGCTTCAGACTTCCACCATCTCGAAATCTTCCTTGCCCGCACCGCAATCCGGGCAGCGCCAGGACAGCGGCACATCGTCCCAGCGCGTCCCCGGGGCGATGCCGGAGATGGGGTCCCCCTTCTCCTCCTCGTAGACATAGCCGCAGATCACGCACATGTAAGCTTTCATCAACGATCACGCCGGGCAAGTGTTGGAAGGCGGCGATTATAGGGAAGTGTCGCCGCGGCCGGGTCGGAAAACCTCGGTTTCGTGCGCTGGTTTTCATGGCGCCGCGACCCACTTACTATCGCGGCCCTGTTTCGGCGGAGCGCAAGCCTTGTCCCTGTTTACCGATGCCTCGCAATACATCCCCGGCGGCGTGAACTCGCCGGTCCGCGCCTTCCGCTCGGTCGGCGGCGAACCCGTGTTCATCGAGCGGGCCAGCGGCGCGCACGTATTCTCCTCGGACGGCCGGCAGTACCTCGACTACGTCGGCTCCTGGGGCCCGATGATCCTCGGCCATGCGCATCCGGACGTCATCCGCACCGTGCAGGAACGCGCCGCGCTCGGCCTGTCCTTCGGCGCCCCCACCCGGATCGAAACGCAGCTCGCACGCAAGGTCTGCGAACTCATGCCGTCGATCGAACGGGTGCGCATGGTGAGTTCCGGCACCGAGGCGACCATGAGCGCCATCCGCCTCGCCCGCGGCTTCACCGGCCGCAGCAAGATCGTGAAGTTCGAGGGCTGCTATCACGGACATTCCGATTCGCTGCTCGTGAAGGCAGGTTCCGGCGCCCTGACCCTGGGCGTGCCGACCTCGCCCGGCGTGCCGCCCGAACTCGCCGCCCACACGATCACGCTCGCGTACAACGACATCGCGCAGGTGCAGCAGACCTTCGCGGATATGGGCAACGAGATCGCCTGCATCATCGTCGAACCGATCGCCGGCAACATGAACTGCGTGCTGCCCGTGCCCGGCTTTCTCGAAGCGCTGCGCGCGGTCTGCGACAAGTCCGGCAGCGTGCTGATCTTCGATGAAGTCATGACGGGTTTTCGCGTCGCCCTCGGCGGCGCGCAGGCGCTGTACGGCATCAAGCCGGACCTCACCACGCTCGGCAAGATCATCGGCGGCGGCATGCCCGTCGGCGCCTTCGGCGGCCGCCGCGACATCATGGAGCAGATCGCCCCGCTCGGCCCCGTGTATCAGGCGGGCACGCTGTCGGGAAATCCCGTGGCAATGGCGGCAGGACTGGCCACGCTCGAAGCGATCAGCGCGCCGGGCTTTCATGCCGCACTGACCGAGCGCACGAATCAACTCATCGAAGGACTGAACCTTGCCGCGCGCGCCGCGAACGTGCCGTTCAGCACGAATCATGTCTGCGGCATGTTCGGGCTGTTCTTCACGGACAAGTCGCCGGTGCGCTACTTCCGTGAAGTGATGGCGTGCGATGTCGAGCGGTTCAAGCGGTTCTTCCACCTGATGCTGGAGGAGGGCGTGTATCTGGCGCCGTCGGCGTTCGAGGCAGGGTTTGTGTCGGCGGCGCATTCGGCGGCGGAGGTCGAGAAGACGATCGCTGCGGCAAAGCGCGCGCTGCAATCTCTGGCTGGAAATCGCTGATCAGCGGCCGCTGTTTCGCCCAAGCTGCCGATCAGCCGACACCGCGCCCTGATGCGTATCGCCTTTGTGTCACTGATGGCTGGCTCTCCGTGGGCAGCGTCCGAAGCGCTCTGGGCTGAGACCGCACATCGCGCACTTGCCGCCGGCCACCGGGTTTTCGTCAGCACCTACTTCTGGCCGCAGCAACCGCAAGCCCTGGCAGAGCTGGCAAGGGACGGCGCGCTGCTCGATAGCCGACCATCCACCCGATGGGTCCGGCGCTCAGCGATCGCAAGCAGACTGGCGCGAACTTTCACCGCGCTCGAAACCTTCAAGCCGGATGTCATCTGCCTCAGTCAGGGCGGCACGTATGACGTTGCTCGCAGCGGTAGCACCGCCGTGCTGAGGAGAACGCTGAAGCACCTCAGTGCCCCTTACGTCGTACTGTGCCATTGTGAACAACCAGCACCTCCAGCGCGCATTGTGTCCCATGCGCGCGCGGTCTTCGAACAGGCGGCGATTGTTGGATTCGTTGGAAAAAGAGCGCTGGACATCGCCGAGTTGCATCTCGGCATCTCACTCCCTAAAGCCCGCATCTTTCACAATCCAGTCAACCTTGATCGCATCACCCGTCTGCCCTGGCCCCAACAGTCGTCGCCGCTGCGCCTGGCCTTCGTCGGACGCCTCGAACCGGTGAAGAATCTGCAGGCGCTGCTGATCGCGCTGACACAGGATCGATGGGTGCAACGCGATTGGACGCTCACGGTCTTCGGTTCCGGATCGTTGCGTAGCGAACTGGAGAGCTTCGCAGCCAACAGCAGCCTGGCCTCGCGCTGCACTTTTGCCGGTTACGCGACAGACATCAGTTCAGTCTGGGCAAACCACCATGCGCTGATCCTGCCTTCCCGATTCGAAGGGGTTCCTCTGGCATTGATCGAGGCATTGCTCTGCGGACGACCCGCCATAGCAACGAACACGGGCGGAATCGCCGAATGGATTCAGAGCGGCGAAACCGGATTTCTGATTCGCGACGCCGGCGGCCCTGCAATTGCGGATGCGCTGGAACGCCTCTGGGAAAGGCGCGGAGACCTTGAAACCATGGGAGCCCTGGCACATTCACGAACACTCGAGAAAAGAGACCCCGATCCGGTGGGCACGTTGCTGGACTGGTTGACGACGAACGGAAATCGAACGAACGCAGTCACGGAACCGCTTGATCGTCGCGATAGGCGTGTGGACTCGTGAGGCGCTTCAGCTTCAGCCCGGCACAGAATCGCAAGGCAGGCCATAACCGGGCTTTTGATTTTCGAATCGCATGGATGCGTCGCCAGTGGCGGTACATGAATACAGCCAACGCAAAAAAAAAACACTGATACTCCCCCGCCCCGCCCCGAACACCCAACCGGGCCAGGGAAAAAATACTCCCCCCCTCCCAGCCGCCC
>NZ_DAINNK010000035.1:0-9268 GCF_036735925.1 Povalibacter sp. | reverse complement strand
AGCGCAAACGAAAACCACTGATCTTCCCGCGCCCGCCACAGATCACGCATCCGGACGAGGAAAGAATTCCTCCCCTCTTCCAGGCTCACCAACTCATCCAGACGAAGCCTGAAATCGAATAGCCGAGCCTCACGCCGCCCGCGTCGCCGTTTCGCCGGCTGCTCACGCAACACGTTGGTCACGTTGGTATCGTGAAGTCTGTACTTCACCAGCATGCGATCGAGGTACACGACACCGCCTCGAGTTGCCGCAATGGCCGCGAGCCACCAGTCGTAGTAGAAGCAGTCGGGGACAGGAAAGGCGCGGGCCAGCAGTTCGCGCCGGAACAGCATGGCATGGCCGGCAACGCAATTCGCTGCGACGAACACCACGACATCGTTGGTGCTGACCATATTGCAGCGACTCGACATTGGCCGATTCTGCGAACATCCGTGTTCATCGATGATGTCCGAGTCGCAATAGACCATCGCACGATTGCCGATGACCTGCTGCAGCAGTTCCAGCTTCTCCGCATGCCAGATATCGTCCTGATCGCACGGTGCAATCAGATCGCCGCGACAAAGCGACATTGCAACTTCGAAGTTCTTTCGGAAACCGAGATTCGAAGAATTGCGGTGTACGCTGATCCGGCGATCACGCGACTCGTACTCGCGCAGAATCCCTAGCGTCCCGTCGGACGAACAGTCATCGACACAGACGATCTCGAGGTTGGCGTAGGTCTGTCCAAGCAATGAATCCATCTGCTCGCGTAGAAATCGCTCACCGTTATAGGTACAGAGCGCGATGGATATCAGCGGCCCGGCCATGACGAACGCGGCACTCGCTAGAAACGCCGACTCACGTTGAGGCCAATGATGTCGACGTCAAAGAACATGCGGGTGCGATCAGGAGAGATAGGCGGCTCGTTGGGCAGCAAGGTCTTGTCGCGCCCCATCTTGTAGAACTGGCGCAGATCCACGCCGACGTCCCACTTGGGAAAAACATCCCGATACTGGATGCCTGCACCCCAGTAGTAACCATACGCTGGCAGTTCGATGTCATAACGCCCCACGCCGAAGAATGCGCCAAGCGCCAGTTTTCGCCCCCAGCGAAATCGATAGTCCAGCGCGCGGAAGGACATCAGCTGGTAACCATCGACGCGATCGAGCTCGACTCTCGCCCCCAGATCGCTCCGTTGCGACACCGGGCGACGGATACCGATGCCGATGTGCGGCGTCGATTCCCAATCCTCTTTGAAGTTCGGAATCGTCGAATCGAGAATCTTCTCTACTTGAGCGCCGCCTGCTCCAACGTCGACGAAGAGTTCGACGCCCGGATCGGTCGTCCCCCGATCCTCGTCGTAGGGGGCAATCGGGCCTCCGCGAAAATCAACGAAATCCACCGAGGCCGCAAGACGTGCGAACGAATCCCCGAAAACATCCTGCCCGGCATGCAGCTCCGCAGTGACCGGCTTGCCGAACAGCGACGTCGCAAGGCTGACGCTGAACATGTGCATCTGTTCATAGGACACGTCAGGTCGCGGTGCGCGACGCCAGTCAGCATCGTTCTTGAGCGTACGGTAGGTCGCCTGCCAGTACTGATTGGATCCGCGGCGCCACCCCAGACGAACCATCTGGCTCCAGCCGCCGATGGCATCGCCAAACTGGCGTTCATCCCCCATCCAGTGGCCGATCACCAGGTCCTTGTTGGTCAATCCTTCGGGGTAGAGGTAGTGGACATACCAGTCGTTCTGCCAATCCGACAATTCATACGTCAGGTCGAAGTTTTTCCAGAGGACTGGAAAGTCCAGACCCAGCGAGAAGTTCGTCGCGCCGAGAAGTTTGTTGCCCGCATAGGCATTGTCCTCGCCAGCGTATTCCGCATACACAGCGAGCGGAATTCGTCCCGGGAATAGGATGCTGCTCGTGAGCGATGCCACCCGATTGCTCGCTTCCAGTCCCGCACCCAGCGCGTTTTGATTCTCGATCAGGGCATCCCAGAAATCGCTCCATTCGTTGCCGCTGCTGCGCGCGCCGCCGCCATATTGGGACTCGCGATTGAAAGCCACGGCGTAGCCTGTCACCGGTTCGATTGCCAGATGAAGACCCGCGAGGCGCGGACTCCCTGAAGTCGTCGTTTCTCCGTACAGGATGCCGTCCTGGCGCGACATCTTCGCCGCGAAGATTTCGTAGCTGATACCGAGAGGTGTCAGCGGCCTGTAGTTGGAGATCGTGACCGAAGGCATCGTCGGCGCTTCACTGCTGATCAGGGAACTGCTGTCGGTGAGCGGCGACCACCAGTGATCGCGATAGCCGATGTCGAGTTGCGCGAAGTCGAAGCCTGCGCTCACGAAGGAGCCCGTGGGGGTCGCCTCGCCGTCATAAGCGATGCCTCCGGCGTTGACGATCAAGTAGTCACCCAGTTGCACGTAACCGCTGGCGCTGACTTGCCACGCAGAGTCGATCGGCAGGCCGTGACGATTGGGAATGGGGACCTGGGAATCTCCATCGGTCAATGCCACCTCGGGCTTTGCGCTCGTAACCGCCCATTTGCGCATGTAGCCGCGCAGATAATTCTGGACTTCCGTGCAGAGCGCCCGATCTTTCTGGCAGGCCATGGGAAGTGCGTCGAGCACGGTTCCTGCCGCAATCGGTCGGGTCATGACGGGCTTGCCCGCAAGTATCAGGACGCGTTCGATCTTTCTTTCAATGTCCGCAGACAGATTGAGCGGCAAGTAGGGACTCGCGCCTCTCGCCCAACCTGCCGATGAGGCAATGCAGATCAGGAAACATGCCGCAGCGGCGCGCGACCATATCGGGAGAGATCGTCCATGCGGATCGTTCATCGAGATTCCAGAAGTTTCGTGCTTATTGTCCGATTATGCCGGCTGACGGCACACGATGTCTCCGGGCCGCCGGATCAATACGGACTGGACCGCCACCTGACGGTCACTTTTTCATGGCTGGATTCTTCGACGATTCCGACGACTTCGTACTCGAGTGTATTCAGCCCATCGTGAGCGGGGCTTTCGAGCCCTCGCAAGAGGCGTGTGCGCCGACGCCGGTTGCGACCGATCTGCCGGCGCACAGCTGCGCGATCCGGACGTACCTGCTGGGCGGCAGGGTTGGGCAAATCCTGATATTCGCCCTTTAGATCGGCGTAACAAAAAAAACCCGCCATCAACAAGCGGAAAAAGAAATCATCGTCTTCCTTGCCCCATCCCCAGTATTCGTTGGAATAGCCATTCGCCGCGAACACCTGCTCCTTGCGGATGGAGACAGCACCGGAAAAATAATGGTCTGCGCGATTCGATTCTCCCTCCTCGCCTGCAATCCGGCTTACCAGGCGCAGCGGTTGCGAGGGACATAGGTAATTCGTCGTCACGGGCACTGCGTCGACGTCATGCAGGCAGTAGTAGTCCGTCCTCTCGCGGGCGAAATGAATTCCGGCGTTGATCAGCTTTCCTCGATTGAACAAACCTTCGTTCTGCTGCTCCATGACCAGAATGCGATAGTTCAACCGCTGTTCCTGCAACGTCGCCTGCAGCACCGGCAGAAGCCGTTCGAGGTGCGCCCGCCGCTCGCGAAATGGAATGACGATCGTCAGCCGTTGGTCATGCGAAAATGTCAGCGGGATGGCTTTTCGATGAGCGATCAGCCCACGCGCTACCGGCGCAATGAGCTTCCAGTTGGCAATGCTCACCGGCGCATATCGACCGTCGATCAATACGTGCCGCTCGGGATCGGCACCCAGGCGTCGACTCGGCCACCATCGCCTGAGCCACCACCTGCGCGCGAGCCTTGCCGGATCAAATGGATACTCGATCGCCAATGAAATTGTCCCGCATCCGCTGTTGCGGCGGAGTCTAGCGGTCTGGCGAACAGACCATCCACTTTCATCTGGCGATCGGTTCGGTCGATCCCGAGCGCCACCGCCTACGCGCCCCGCCCGCTCCCACCTGCAATCTCCCATGCTTCTCCAGCCGCGTCTCGATTCCACCTGTGGTCCGTCCATGCGCCTGCGCCAACTGCGCAACGGCGACACCTTGATCGAACTCGCGCAACAACTTCTCGTCCTCCTCGGCAGTCCACGGCTTGCCGGCGTTGCACGGAGCGGCGGGGCGCGCGCGGCTCTTCGACCGGCCAGCCTCCATCAGACGCACAGCCAGAAACAGCGCGCGAACCACGTCCGCACTCTGATACGGGCTGTCGGCAGGAAAGACCTCGCCAGTCGCCGGATTGACGCCATTGGCCAGTGCCGACACGATAGACAGCGCTCTTGCTTCATCCATGATGTTTGTTCTCCTGTCGAATGGAACGATCGAGCCGCAATGCTCGCCGGTATTCGACCTCAATGTGCCGACGGCCTGATGATGGATATCGGGCATGTCTGTCGAGAAACGCTGCGCCGATGCGTCGGCGCGGCTCACTTTCGAAAGGGTTTTCTGACCGATGCGTTCGTTTGGCTCGATCCTGCTGTTGTTCGCCGTCTCCCTGCTCGCTGCTGCCGCGCTGGCCTACCCCGCGTGGGTCCTGATCGGACTGCTCGACGATCAGCCCATTCATCGCATCCTGCATCGGCTCGCGATGCTCGCCGCCATCGTCGGCATGGTCTGGCTGGTGCGCCGCTGGCGATTGACGGACAAACAGTCGGCGGGATTCGGACTGCCGCGCCGGACGTTCTGGAAACAGATCGGGACCGGGCTGCTGCTCGGCGCGGTGATCATCGCTCCGCTGCTGCTGTCGCTGCATTGGCTCGACGTGCGCACCGCCGATCCGACGGCGGACGTCACCGCGGGCCGGATGGCGAAAGTGCTCCTGAAGGGATTGCTGACGGGTCTGGTCGTCTCATTCATCGAAGAACTTTTCTTTCGCGGCTATCTGTTCACCGCAATCGAACGCGAGTCCGGACGTCTGCTGGCAATCGTGCTGCCCAGCCTGCTGTATGCATCGGTGCATTTTCTGGACGGACGCCTGCGTGTACCGCGCGATGAAATCGAATGGGACAGCGGCTTCACCGTTCTCAGCCGCATGTTCCTCGCGTACAACGATCCGCTGCGGATCCTGGATTCGTTTCTCGCGCTGTTCGCCGTAGGTGTGCTGCTGGCGATTGCGCGCGCGCGCAGCGGAGCCATAGCACTGTGCATCGGCATGCATGCCGCCTGGGTCTGCCTGCTCTATTTGGATGAGACCATCACCCAGTTCAATCCGGACAGCAATGCGCGCTGGCTGGTGGGTTCGTACGACAACGTGATCGGATGGGGAACCGTCGCGTGGATGGGCGTGATGGCGGGCGCGTACTGGCTTGCTGCGCGCAATGCGGGGTCGGTTGCCGTTGGTCTCAGGAAGTCAGGCTGAAGCCTGACCTACAAGAAGAACGGGCTACTGCAGGTCTTCTTCCTGTTCGACCGCTTCGACCCGCACACGCTGTCGCAGGTGCTCCAGGCGCTGCAGGGGATCGCGCATCTCCAGGCACTCCTGCTTCTCCGGCAACGGTAGCGGCAGGATCTCGACGATGCGCGAGCCGACCCAGGCGGCATCGTCGTAGCGGATCGGCGTGAAATCGTAGACGGGCGCCAGCTGCGGCAGCGCATGCTGCAACAGGCGTACGAGGTAAGCGCATTCG
Organism: Povalibacter sp.; assembly: GCF_036735925.1. NCBI lineage: Bacteria > Pseudomonadati > Pseudomonadota > Gammaproteobacteria > Steroidobacterales > Steroidobacteraceae > Povalibacter > Povalibacter sp. Next base: position 3,664 of record NZ_DAINNK010000035.1, on the reverse strand, counting down.
GCCGGCACGGGCAGCTGCGGCTCGGGCGACAGCCATTCGATCGTGGCGACATTGAGTCCATCCGGCTGGCGCGATACGGAACGGATGGCGAACGATCGTTCGCCGAGCGCGGTGATGCCGAGCAGGCCGTCCTGCAGTTTCTCGAAATCCACGATGCGCGCCGACGTACCCACGGTCACGGTTTGCGCATCGCCCCCTGCCTCCACACCCTCGACGATCATCGCGATTCCGAACGGGGTGCCTTCGCGCATGCACCGGCCGATCATGTCGACATAGCGCGCTTCGAAAATGCGCAGCTTGAGCGGCCCTTCAGGGAACAGCACCGCGTTGAGCGGGAAGAGAGGAATGCATTCCTCTCCCGCAGCAGGCGGCGGTGCCGCGGATTCCGTGGCGCCCTTCTTCATCAGGAGCGGTCGGTCTGGTCGCCGCGCTCGCGCAGGCTGGCCAGAAGCTTGTCGTGAATGCCTTCGAAGCCGCCGTTCGACATGATCAGCACGTGATCGCCGTTGCGCGCAGCATCGCTCAGTTCGGCCACCAGCGCGGCGATGTCGTGCGACACGCTCGCGCGCTCGCCGAGACTCGCAACCGCACCGGCGACGTCCCATTTGACCGCAGGTCCCTGGTACAGCCAGACGCGATCCGCGCCGGCAAGCGATCCTGCAATCGCCTCCTGATGCGAACCGAGCTTCATGGTGTTGGAACGCGGCTCGAGCACTGCAAACAGCCGTGCCTTGCCGATGCGCCGACGCAGGCCATCGATGGTGGTGGCAATCGCGGTGGGATGGTGTGCGAAGTCATCGTAGACGGCGATGCCATTCACCACGCCGCGGATTTCCATGCGTCGCCGGACACCTTTGAATTCGCTCAGCGCCGCAACTGCCGTCTGCAGTTCGACACCGGTGTGACGCGCGGCGAGCACGGCGGCCAGCGCGTTTTCCGCATTGTGGCGTCCGAGCAGCGACCAGCGCACTTCCGCCATCCTGCGATCGCCTTCCATGATGGCGAACGACGAGTAATCGCCGCCGGGCTCGACGGCCACGTACCACGCAGCATCGCCCTGTACGCCGCTCGCAAAGCGTTCGACCGGCGTCCAGCATCCCATGTCGATGACATGCATGACGTTCGCATCGCCGGCGTTGGCCACGACGAGTCCATTGCGCGGCACCATGCGCAGCAGCTGGTGGAATTGCCATTGGATCGAAGCGACGTCCGGATAGATGTCGGCGTGGTCGTGTTCGAGATTGTTGAGGATGGCCGTGCGCGGGCGGTAGTGCACGAACTTCGCGCGCTTGTCGAAGAAAGCGGTGTCGTACTCATCCGCTTCGACGACGAAGTACTTGCCGCCGCCCGCGCGCGCGGTCACGTTGAAATTGCCCGGCACGCCGCCGATGAGGAATCCCGGATTCAGTCCGGCGTATTCGAGAATCCACGCCAGAATGCTCGAAGTCGTCGTCTTGCCGTGCGTGCCGGCGACCGCCAGCGTCCAGCGATCGGCGAGCAGATGACGCGACAGCCACTCCGGACCCGACGTGTAGGGAATACCGCTTTCGAGCAGCGCTTCGATCAGCGCATTGCCGCGGCTCATCACATTGCCGACCACGACCACATCGGGCTTGAGCGACAACTGCGCGGGGTCGTAGCCCTGGATCAGCTCAATGCCCAGTGCCGAAAGCTGATCCGACATCGGCGGATAGACGTTCTGGTCCGATCCCGTCACCTTGTGACCGGCGGCACGCGCCAGCGCCGCAATGCCTCCCATGAACGTGCCGCAGATGCCGAGAATGTGAACGTGCATGTGTCGCTACTGTGATGAGTGCGTGACGTCTAGCCGTGCAGCCGACTGACGATCGCCTGCGCCACCGCGCCGGTCGAATAGATGATGGCAACCGTCAGCGCCATTCCTGTCAGCAGGCCGCGATCGAGCGCGTGCATGAAGATGCGTCCCATGATGAGCGCGATGGCCAGGAAACGCAGCGACAGCCAGAGGGTCGACGGCTCGCCGGAAGCGACGCCGGCAGCGAGCTGCACGGCCGCGACCACGATGTCGATCGCCGCCAGCAATGCGCCGACGCCGAACATCGCCGTCAGCGTCTGGATGAATCGCTGGCTGCGCCCGAAAAAAGCCAGCACGAGCCAGAGCCACAGCATCATCATGGTCACATCGACGCCGACGATGACGAATGCCGTGCTCAGCCGCAGGTCCAGCAATTGCACCTGGACGAAACTCGCGGCCACATAGATGCCGAGCACCAGCAGCAACAGGAAGCGCGACGCCGGCAGATCCTGCGGACCCTTGCGCCACAGCGCAATGTCGATGAAGGTTTGCAATAATTTCCACATGGGATTTTCAGCGCCGATTGTACACGCCATGCCGCCAGCACTCCTGATCACCACCGACGGACAACTGGCCGCGGCCCTCGAAATGCTGTCGGGCAGCAACTTCGTCGCACTGGATACGGAGTTCATGCGTGAACGGACCTACTACGCCAGTCTTTGCCTGATCCAGGCAGCCACGACCGATGCCTGCGTGATCATCGATCCGCTCGCCGGGATGGACCTGCAACCGCTCTGGACATTCCTCAACGATCGCGCCCGTCTCAAGGTGCTGCATTCGGGACGGCAGGATCTGGAAGTTCTGACCCAGGCCATGACGCCGGTATCGACCGATGCGCCGACGACATCCGCAGCGGTGCCCGGGCCGATCTTCGATACCCAGGTCGCCGCGGCGCTGCTGGGTTCGCCGGCACAAGTCGGCTATGCGACGTTGATTTCGGAACGCCTCGGACATTCCCTGCCGAAGGCCCACACGCGCACCGACTGGAGTCGTCGCCCGCTGTCGGCCGAGCAACTCGAATACGCCGCCGACGACGTGCGCTACCTCGTTCCCCTGTATCTGAACCTGCAGGCTGCGCTGTCGGAGCGCGGACGGATGGAATGGCAGGACGAAGAAGCCAGGGAAATGGAAGATCCAACCCTGTATCGCATGGAGCCCGCCGACGCGTGGCGTCGACTGAAAGGACTCGAACGACTGCGGCCCGACCAGCGCGCCACGATCAAACTCATCGCCCAATGGCGCGAAGCGCGTGCGATGCGCAAGGACAAGCCGCGCGGCTGGATCCTCGCGGACGAATCCGTGCGGGCCATCGCCGAGCGCATGCCGACGAGCCGCGTCGAACTCGATACCGTCGAAGGACTGTCTGCGAATTTCCTGCGCAAGCGCAGCGAGGAGATCGTCGATCTCGTCAAGCAGGGTCGCGCGAACGCCGCGTCGGAAGCGCCTGCGGTGGTTCCGGTCCGTCCCGATCCGGCCCTGGTCGCACGCGCGACCAAGCTGCTGGCATTGGTACGCAGCGAAGCCCAGCGGCTCGACGTCGCGCCGGAACTGCTGGCAACGCGACGCGATGTCGAACAGATCGTCTTCTCGGGACGCTCGGATCACATGACGACCGGCTGGCGTCGCGAGGTGATCGGGGAAAAGCTGATCGCGGCAAATGCCGCGATGGCGGCGGAGTGAGGTTCTTCCTGTAGGTCAGGCTGTAGGTCAGGCTTCAGCCTGACTCCTTAGCAGGCCGGCTGAAGCCGGCCCCACAGGAAGAAGGAAGCCGGGACGATCTACTTCTTGCGACGCGCCACTTTCTTCTTCGCCGGCCGCGCCACCTTGCGA
>NZ_DAINNK010000034.1:32034-52008 GCF_036735925.1 Povalibacter sp. | reverse complement strand
TGATGTTCGGCGTCGCCGCGCTCGTCATCATCGTCGTGCTGATGATTGCGCGACGCATTCTCGGCGTGCGCTGATCTCTTGCTGTAGGTCAGGCTTCAGCCTGACTCCCTATCAGAGGCCGGCTGAAGCCGGCCCCACAGGAAGAAGAAGATCAGATCAGGAGAGCGCTCACTTCGCCAGCAGCTTCTCCGTCGCCGCGAGCAGCACCGCCAGCACGACGCCTTCGGCCGCCTGCGAGACTTCCGCGAGATCGGGAAAGCTCGGCGCGATGCGGATCGTGCGGTCGTGCGGATCGTTGCCCAGCGGATGGGTCGCACCGGCCGGCGTGAGTTCGACGCCCGCTTCCTTCGCCAGCTTCACCACCTGCTTCGCGCAGCCGTCGAGCACGTCGAGCGTGATGAAGTAGCCGCCCTTCGGCGTGGTCCACGAAGCTACGCCTGTGTTACCCAGATGCTCGTTGAAGATCTCCAGCACCTTGTCGAACTTCGGCGCGAGGATTTCGCGATGACGATCCATCAGCGCCGCGATGCCGTCGGCATGCTTCAGCAGGCGCAGGTGCCGCAGCTGGTTGACCTTGTCGCCGCCGATGGTGCGCTTCTCGATGCGCTTCAGGTACCAGGCCGCGTTGTCCTTGGAACTCGCGAACACGCCGATGCCGGCGCCGGCGAACGTCACCTTGGAGGTCGAGCCGAAGATGAAGGCGCGGTTCGGATTGCCGTGACGCGCGCAAGCCTCGTCAATGTTGGCGATCTCGATGCGCTCGGCCGTGAGGTGATGCACGGCGTAGGCGTTGTCCCAGAAGATGCGGAAGTCGCGCGCCGCGGTCTGCATCTTCGCCAGGCGCTCGATGGTCTCCTTCGAATACACGGTGCCGGTCGGGTTGCTGTACTTCGGCACGCACCAGATGCCCTTGATCTGTGCATCGCCCGCGACGAGCTTCTCGACGATGCTCATGTCGGGACCGCGGTCGGTGAGCGGCACGGCAATCATCTCGATGCCGAATTCCTGGCAGATCGAGAAGTGACGGTCGTAGCCGGGCACCGGGCACAGGAAGGCGATGCGCGGTTCCTTCGACCAGGGACGTTCGCTGTCGCACGTGCCCTTCAGCATCGAGAAGGCGACGCAGTCGTGCATGATCGACAGGCTGGCGTTCTCGCCGATGATCAGGCGGTCGGGCGTGACGCCGAACACCGCCGCCATCACGGCGCGCAGTTCGGGCAGGCCGGCCAGTTCGCCGTAGTTGCGCGTGTCGATGTTGCCGGACATGAAGTCGCCGCTGCCGGGCAATGACAGCAGCGGATTCGACAGATCGAGCTGCGCCGCCGACGGTTTGCCGCGCGTCAGGTTCAGTTTCACGCCGCGTTTGGCAAAGGCGTCGTAACGCTGGCGGATCTGGCCGTGCCAGGCGCGGAGGTCGTCGATACTCAGGGCGGGCAGCTGCGGCATAAGGGTCCTCGGACCAGGCAAAAAACGGGGCGCATTATCCGGGCTTGGCCGTCGCCGCGCTATCAGATCTTGGCTGGCAGCGCCGCGAATTGCCGTTTCAGGCCGACATGCCCGCGGGAAGCCGAAATCCTGAACGCAAACAGCAGCGCCCCCGGTCCTGCGCGCTCGGCATGCGATGCAGCATCCGGGTCGCCTATCATCGGCGCATGCTCGTGCGTGTGCTCGCCGACGCCGTTCTGGTCATCCACCTGGCATTCGTCATCTTCGTCGTGGCCGGTGGATTCCTGGCGCTGCGCTTCCCGCGCGTTGCGTGGCTGCACGTGCCGGCGGCGTTGTGGGGCGCCTGGATCGAGTTCAGCGGCCGCATCTGTCCGCTGACGCCGCTGGAGAATTCGCTGCGCCGTCGAGGCGGCGAAGCCGGCTACGGCGGCGGCTTCATCGATCACTACATCATGGCACTCCTCTATCCGGAGGGGCTGACGCGCGAGGTGCAGTTCGTCATCGGCGGCGGCGTGCTGCTGGTCAATGTCATCGCCTACACATTGCTGGTGCGCCGCTTGCAACGCAGGCGCGCATCGACGGTCGCCTCGCACGACGACAGCGGCTAGGATGCCGGCCTGCCGCAGCGAGGACGTTCGAGACCATGACACCACCCCCTTCGATTCTGATTGTCGGCGCAGGCGCGATCGGCGCGCTCTACGGTTCGGCGCTGGCGCGACAGGGCGCGGCCGTGTCGGTCGTGTGCCGTTCCGACTTCGAGCAGGTCCAGCGTCATGGCTATGCGATTCGCAGCCCGCTGCTGGGCGATCACGTCTTTCGACCGCATGCCGTGCTGCGCGAAGTGGCGCAGTGCACGACGCCGCCCGACTATCTGATCCTGACGGTGAAGGTGTTGCCGGATGTCGATCGGGTCGCGCTGATCCGTCCGGCGGTCGGCCCCGGCACGACGATCGTGCTGATCGAGAACGGCATCGACATCGAAGACGAACTCGTCGCTGCGTTTCCCGGCAACGAACTGCTGAGCACGCTGGCATTCGTGCAGGTGAGCCGCACCGGTCAGGGCGAGATCGTGCATCACGCGCTCGGGTCGCTGTCGATGGGCTGCTATCCCGCAGGCATCACACCCGCCGCGGAACGTCTCGCAGCCCTGCTGGGGGCGAGCAAGATCGAATGCAGGCTCACCAGCAATGTCGTCGCCGCGCGCTGGCAGAAGGCCGTGTGGAACACCGCGTTCAACCCGATTTCGGTCCTCGGCGGCGTGTTCGATACCGAAATGATGCTGCGGACGCCGGAAAATCAGCAGCTCATCCGTCTCGCCATGAACGAGGTCTGCGCCGCCGCCGCGGCGGCCGGGCACCCGATGCACCCGAAGCTGGTGGATCGCATGATCGCGGACACGCGTGCGCTGCCCGGCTACAAGACCAGCATGGCGCTGGATTACGAGAATGGCCGACCGATGGAAATCGAAGCGATCCTCGGCAACGTGGTGCGCTCCGGCCGCAAGAACAATGTCGCGATGCCGGTGCTGGAGACGGTCTACGCGCTGGCGCAGATGGTGCAGAACAAGCAGGACCCGAATCCATCGAGGTGACGCGCAGGACGGGAGCGATCGCTGCGCGTCACCTCACCCATCGGGACGGCGATCAGCCGGCCGGCTTCACGGTGATGTTGTTGCGAACGTCCTTCACGCCGTTGATGCCGCGCGCCAGTTCGCCGGCGTGCGTCTTCTCGGCCGATGTGCCGACGAAGCCGCTCAGCTCGACCACGCCGCTGTTCACTTCGACGTTGACGTCGGAGGCGGTGCCGAGACCGGCCTTGCCGGCGATCTGGCTCTTCACCTTCGCGGCGATCACCGTGTCGTCCACGGCTGCGCCGGTCGAGCGGTCGGGATCGCGGATCAGCAGCTTGTTCTCGACCTTCTGCACGCCCTCGACGTTCTTCGCCGTGGCTTCGGCCGCGGACTTCGCCGCAGCGGAATCGACGAAGCCGCTCAGCTGCACGACGCCATCCTTCGTTTCCACGTTGATCTGACGCGCCTTGGTGGCGTCGTTGCTGATCAGCGCGGACTTGACGCTGCCGGTGAGGCTGGCGTCGCTCTTGCCTTCGTCTGCGATCGCGCCGGCCGAAATGGCGGCGAGTCCCAGACCAAGCATCAGGGTGGGAAATCTACGCATGTCGTTCACCTTGTGTGACTCGAATTGACGGCTGCGTAATGCCGCAGTCTGCAATCCGGTTCCGGCAGGAAACGACGCGCGGCCGTCGCGAATGACGGCCGCGGAATCAGTGCAATCGGAAAGGGAACTTTGGCGGCGGCTCGCCCGTAGGGGCCGGCCGCGCCGGATCAGGCGGCAGGCGCTGCTTTCTTCCTGGCCTTGGGCGGCTGCTTCACGGCATGCAGTACGTTATCGGCAACGCGCGACATCCAGCCGCCCGAGTACAGCATCATCTTGAGCTGGTGCAGCAATACCTGTCCCGGGCCTTCGACCGCGAGCCGGCAATCCTCCTCGATCTTGCAGTTCTGCATTTCGAAGAGCCCGGTGCCTTCGATGATCAGGGTCGAATCCTTGAAGTGACACTCCGTAAACGACTTGTTGTCGAGCACGATGCGCTGTCCATTGAATGCCTTGCCGCGTACTGCCTTCATTGACGATTTCTCGAGTTGCCGGAACGGGGGATCGCCAGCGGCGCGCATTGCGCCCGGTCGACCTTCTTTTCGTAGCCGCGATCTTAGCAAAGGCCCGGTGGATCCCGCGCCGCCAAAAAACCGGCGGCGAGGTTCTGACGTAATGCAGCATGAGCCGCGGCATCCGCCGGCCGGCGGCATGGGCTCGCAGCAACGTCGCGGCGAGTGGACGCGTGGCGAGCGGGCAAAATAAAAGGTAGGAAGACCACGATCTTCCTACCTTCAGACTGCAAGAGACTGCTCGAACTTCTTGTTGCTTCAACCCGGAGGCAGAAGCCCCTTCGACTGTCTCTGTCTCATCACCCCTGAGCCTACTTGCCCTTCTTCGGCCGGGCGGCTTTCTTTTTTGCGCCGGACTTTTTCCGGGAAGCCGCCTTCGCCTTGTGAACTTTTTGTGACCGGGTGCGGACTGTACCCGCTTTGCGGGCAGAACGCTTCACGGATTTTGCTTTTGCGGTGCGTTTCTTTTTCGCGGCTGCCTTCTTGCGGGGCGCCGTTGACTTCTTTGCGGCGGGCGACTTCCTCGATGCCCGCGTTGACTTGTTCGCAACGGCTTTTCCGGCCCTGGCCGGCGGGGCGTCGGCCGGCTCCTGCGAAGGGGCGGCCTTGGCCGCATCGACATCGGCCTTGATGACGTGGATCGCAAACATCGCCCCCTGGGGATCGACGATCTGCGCGATCCAGTCGCCGCCGGGAACTTCCATCGGCCCGTTGATCAGCGTACCGCCCCCTGCCCTGGCCTTGGCCACGACATCGTCGAGATCCTTGGCCCGGACATACCCGAGCCATGTCGGCCCCGGCAGTTCAGCCGGTTTGTCGAAGGCGCCGCCGATATCGCGGCCGTTGCGCCCGAACAGGTAGTAGAAACCCATCGGCCCCATGTCGTGTGCGGCGGTCCGTTCCCAGCCGAACAGCGCGCAGTAGAAGTGCAGCGCCTCGTTGGCATCGGTGGCCGCCAGTTCCATCCAGGAAAATTCACCACGCCGTGGCGTGCGGTCCTCGCGCAGGGGTTGCGAACTCGAATACAGCGCGAACGGGGCGCCTTGCGGATCGTTCAGCACCGCATAGCGACTGTCGTCCGAGATGACGGTCGGCGCTTCGAGCACGGTGGCGCCGAGTCTGGTCGCCTGCTCGAGGGTCGCTTCGAGATTGGGGGTGCCGATGTAGTGCAGCCACCGTGGTGCGCCGTCTTTCAGCGGTACGGTCCCGCCGATCCGTTCGCCGCCGGTCGCGAACATGGTGTAGTCGGGATGCTGTTCCCCGCGCGCCGTCTTCCAGTGAAAGACGTCGTTGTAGTACCTGTGCGCCGCCGCCGGCGCCGGCGTCACGAGTTCGTGCCATACGAAACGTCCCCGTAGCGTCTTGTCCGTCATCGCGTCCTCCATTGCATTGAAGAATCGATCGAACTGCAGGCGTCAAAGGCGGCCGAGCATACGCCCGCCTATCCGTGAAAAGTAGGCACCTCGACCCTGTCTCTCGTCATGGCTCCCGCGGTGGCGCGCAGCTGGCTCCTCCGGTCGATGTTGCAGCAGCAGTGCGTGCAGAGAATGCCTGTATCGGTTGCTACCCAGGCAACTCATCCTCATCCCGGAGTTCCTCATGAAGAAGCGCATCGTTTGCGGCTCGGCCGCCATTGTCCTGACCGGCCTCACCGCCGCCATGTTCTCGCTCGCGGCCTCGCAGACCCGCGAAGCCGCGTCCCAGCCCGAACCCGTTCGTGCGGGATCGACCAGCCGCATCGAAACCGTCGTCGTCGAGCGGGGCCGTTACCTGGCGCGCACGGCCGGCTGCAACGACTGTCACACGCCGGGGTACGCGGGCAACAACGGCAACGTCGATGAGAAGAGCTGGCTGGTCGGCGACTCGGTCGGCTGGCAGGGTCCGTGGGGCACGACCTATCCCGTCAATCTGCGCCTGTTCATGCAGAACCTGACGCCCGAACAGTGGCTGGTGGTGGCGCGTCAGCCGGCGCGTCCGCCGATGCCCTGGTTCGCGCTGCGCGACATGACCGACGCGGACCTGCTGGCGATCTACCACTACGTGCGTTCGCTCGGACCGGCCGGCCAGCCGGCGCCTGCATGGATTCCGCCCGGCCAGCCGAGCGCGACACCGGTCGTGAAGTTTCCGGGATGAGCGTCATGACCCGACTGACATTGGCAGTACTGGCCGGCTGCCTGTTGCCGCTGGCGAGCCCGGCGGCCGGCCCCGTCGGCAACGACACCGTCGTGCGCATCCAGTCCGCATCCATCGAAGGCGGCTGGCATCAGGGACGCCTGCAGCTGGATGCGCAGAAGTGCTGGATGGTGAAGCTCGACAAGCCGACGCGCGATCACTACACGATGCTGGCGCTGATCGTGGTCAATCAGCTCCAGGTGTCGAATGGCGGTGGCTGGTCGCCGGTGGGACTGAAGCCGGTGCTGCAGGCGCAGCCCGAGGTGTGCCGCGAGTACGCGAACGATTAGGACGTCATGACAGGAGCGAAGAATCGCTCCTGTCGTGGTTTTCCTGCTGTCGCCGATAAGGTACAACGGCGATCGCGCCTGTCTGCGGCGTCGTGCTCGTCGATCGAACCGCAATGAGTGACTCCTGCCGCTCGCTCCTCCGCCGCCGACAGTTCGTCGCCGCTGTCCTGAGTCTCGCCGTCTGGTTGCCGGCACCTTCCTTCGCGGCGGAAACGGCGGAGCGGTCGATCCAGTTCTGGTTCATCCGCCACGGCGAGAGCGAGATCAATGTCGATTCGATCCCGCATCCAGCACCCGACGACGGCGTCAGCTATCCCTTGACGCGCCAGGGCGTGCAGCAGGCGCTCGCGCTGGGCGAATCCCTCGCGACCGCGCCGATCACGACGATCTACGCGAGCACGCGTCTGCGGGCGATCCAGACCGCGGATGCAGTGGCCTTCCGGCACGGGCTCAGCATTGCACTCGCGCCGGCGGCGGTGGAAATCGATCTCGGCATGCCGCTCGATGCGCCCGACAGCGGTCGTGCGTATCGCGAACTGGTGCGCAAGTGGCTCGTCGACAAGGATACGAGCGCCCGGATCGGCGAGGGCGAGAGCCTGCTGGACGCGCAACGACGCTTCCTGCCGTTCGTGCGCGAACTGATGAACCGGCATGCGAACGACACGGGCATCGTCGTCATCGTGTCGCACAGCGCGACGCTCGGCCTGCTGGTGCCGATGCTCGCGTCCAACGTTCCCGAGGATTACATCCTGACCCACGCACTGCCGAACGCGGGAATCATCAAGACCGAACTCCGTGACGACCGGCTGTTCTGCACCGAATGGGGCGGTGCGCCCGTCACGACGGGACACTGACCCGACCGCTGGGCACGGCGCGGAATCTCCCTACAATACGCCGCGACCGCCGTCGCTCACGGCAGGCACGCAATTGGTAGGCAATTGGGGGGAGCTGAATGCGCAAGGTGTTGTGGAGTCTGGTCGCGCTGATCGGTGCGTTCGCCATCGGCGGCGTCGCGCTGCATCGGGGTGAAACGATCAATGCGATGTGGATCATCGTCGCGGCGATCTGCATCTACGCCATCGGCTATCGCTTCTACAGCAAGTGGGTCGCGACGCGCGTGCTGTGCGTCGATGCCACTCGCGCCACGCCGGCCGTGCGGCTCAACAACGGCCGCGACTTCGTTCCCACGCACCGCTGGATCGTCTTCGGTCATCACTTCGCGGCGATCGCCGGCCCCGGCCCACTGATCGGTCCCACGCTGGCAGCGCAGTTCGGCTACCTGCCCGGCACATTGTGGATCCTGGTCGGCGCCGTGCTCGGCGGCTGCGTGCAGGACATGACGATCCTGTTCCTGTCGACGCGGCGCAATGGCCGCAGTCTCGGCCAGATGGCGCGCGACGAACTCGGTCCCATCGGCGGCTATGCGGCGATGATCGGCACGATCACCATCATGCTGATCCTGATCGCGGTGCTCGGACTCGTGGTCGTGAACGCGATGAAGCACAGCCCATGGGCGACCTCGACGGTGTTTGCGACCATTCCCATCGCCGTGCTCGTCGGGCTCTACCTGCGCAACCTGCGGCCCGGCCGCGTACTGGAAGCCTCGCTGATCGGCGTCGCGCTGCTGCTTGCCGCGGTGGTCGGCGGCGGCCTGGTGAACGAGCACGAGACGCTGCGCGCCTGGTTCGACTGGGACGGTCGCTCGCTCGCGGCCTTCGTGATCGGCTACGGCTTCATCGCCGCCGTGCTGCCGGTGTGGCTGCTGCTGGCGCCGCGCGACTACCTGTCGACGTTCCTCAAGCTCGGCACCGTGCTGCTGCTGGTGCTTGCCGTGATCCTGATGCGGCCGGATCTGAAAATGCCTGCGCTGACGCAGTTCATCGACGGCAGCGGCCCGATCTTCGGCGGCGCGCTGTTTCCGTTCGTCTTCATCACCGTCGCCTGCGGCGCGATCTCGGGATTCCATGCGCTGGTGTCGAGCGGCACGACGCCCAAGCTCATCGGCAATGAAACCGATGTGCGCCTCATCGGCTACGGCAGCATGATGCTCGAATCGTGCGTCGCCATCGTGGCCATGATCGCCGCCACGCTGCTCGACCCGGGCGTCTTCTTCGCGATCAACAGCGCGCCCGGCGTCGTCGGCGCAACGGCCGAAGCCGCGGTGACGACGATCAGCGGCTGGGGATTCCCGGTCACGGTCGAGCAGATGGATTCGCTCGCCGCGGCGATGGGCGAGTCGACGCTGTTTGCGCGCACGGGCGGCGCGCCGTCGCTGGCCGTCGGCATGGCGAGCATCCTTTCTTCCGTGTTCGGCCAGGGCCTGCTGGCCATCTGGTATCACTTCGCCATCATGTTCGAAGCGGTTTTCATCCTGACGACGCTCGATGCGGGCACACGCGTCGGCCGCTTCATGGTGCAGGATCTGCTCGGTCACTTCTCGAAGCGGCTCGGCGAAACGTCGTCGTATCCATCCATCCTGGTTTCCAGCGCACTGGTCGTCGCGGGCTGGGGATACTTCCTCTACATCGGCGTCATCGATCCCAATGGCGGCATCAACATTCTCTGGCCGCTGTTCGGCATCGCGAACCAGTTGCTCGCGGGCATCGCGCTGTCGGTCGCGACCGGCATCCTGATCAAGCAGGGACAGCTGCGCCATGCCTGGGTCACTGCGGTGCCGCTGGCATGGATTGCGGTGATCACCACCGCAGCAACCTGGGAAAAGATCGTGTCGACGGATCCGCGCATCGGCTTTCTGGCCGCAGCGGATCAGCTGGCGAACAAGGTCGCCGCGGGGACGCTGAGTCCCGAACAGATGGCGGTGGCGCCGCAGCTGATCTTCAACCAGCGTCTCGATGCCGTGCTGGCGATCATACTCACCGTCATTCTCTGGATCGTGATTGCCGACATGCTGCGCGTGGCGCGCCGCGTGACCCGCGGCCTGCCCGTGCTGCCGAGTTCGGAAGCGCCGGCTGTCGTGATGGAGGTCCGTGCATGAAAGCGCGACTGCAATCCTTCTGGCGCTTCGTACGCGAACTGGCGACTGACGACGCCTACGAGCGTTACCTGCAGCATCACCGCCACACGCACGAGGACTGCGCGCCGCTCGGTCGGCGCGCGTTCTATCTGCGTCAGCAGCAGAACAAGTGGAGCGGCGTGCAGCGCTGCTGCTGAAGCTGAATTCTTCCTGTGGGTCAGGCTTCAGCCTGACATTGCTCGAAGGCCGGCTAAAGCCGGCCCCACAGCAGGAAACTAGACCGCGATGCCCTGCTTCGCGATCGGCAGCGTGCGCAGGCGCTTGCGGGTCGCTGCGTAGATCGCGTTGCAGACTGCCGGTGCGACCAGCGCGACTACCGGCTCGCCCATGCCGCCCGGCTTCTCCTCGCTTTCGATGAAGTAGACCTCCACCGCCGGCACCTCGTTGATGCGCATGAGGCGATAGTCGTTGAAGTTCTGTTCCTTCACCTTGCCGCCGGCGACGTTGATCTCGTCGTACAGCGCCGCCGTCAGTCCGAAGATGATGCTGCCTTCGGCCTGCGCGTGAACGATGTCGGGATTCACGATCTGGCCGCAATCGATCACGCAGACGATGCGATGGACCTTCAGCCTGTTGCCTTCCATGGAAATTTCGGCGACCTGCGCCAGATACGTGTCGTAGCCGGACATCAGCGCGATGCCCTGGTAACGGCCTTCCGGAATGCGTCCCCACTGCGCCTTCTTCGCCGCTGCATCCAGAACCGCCTGCCAGCGCGGCTGCCTGGCGAGCAGGTCGTGCCGGAACTGATACGGATCCTTGCCGGCCGCATGCGCCACTTCATCCATGAACCCTTCGACCGTGAAGCAGTTGAGCGCATGGCTGACCGAACGCCAGTAGCCCACGTCGATTCCGATCTCGTGCTGCACGTAGTCGATGCGCACGTTCGCGGCGGCATAGGGATAGTTGTGCGCCGCTTCGATGGCGAACGGATCGACGATGTCCTTCACCACCGCCGGCGCCCAGCGTGAAGTAATCGACGGCGCGACGAGCTGCAGCTTGAACGTCGTGAGATTGCCCTGCGCATCGAGCGCCGCCGCGCAGGTGTTGCGTGCCGGCGGGCGATACTTGTCATGAGTCGTGTCGTCTTCGCGCGTCCACAGCAGTTTCACCGGTTTGCCCGCCGCCTTGGCGCACTCGACCGCTGCGGGAATGAAATCGACATCGAGCCGACGACCGAAGCCGCCGCCGAGGAACGTCGTGTGCACGAGGACTTTCTCGAGCGGCAGGCCCGCAGCCTGCGCAGCGACGGCCTGGGCCATCTGTTGCACCTGGGTCGGCGCGTAGACGTGACAGTGGCCGTCCTTGAACTCGACCGTGCAGTTCTGCGGCTCGAGCGTCGCATGCGCCAGCATGGGCAGTTCGTACACGGCATCGACGCGCTTCGATGCGCCGCGCAGACCGCTCTCGGAATCGCCTTCCTTGCGGACTTCCTTGCCCGTCCCGCTGGCGGCAGATTTCAGGCCGGCATAGATCGCCGCATTGCTGAGCCGGGCATTCGGGCCGGATTTCCATTTGATCGTCAGGGCGTCGCGCGCCTGCTTCGCCTGCCACCAGCTGTCGGCGATCACTGCGACGCCGGCTGAGGTCTGCACGACCTGTCGCACGCCGGGCATGGCCTTGGCCCTGGCGTCATCGAAGTTTTCCACGGTGGCACCAAGTTCGGGCGCTTGCGCCAGCGATGCGTACAGCATGTCCGGTAGACGCACATCGATACCGAACTGCGCACTGCCATCGACCTTCGCCGCCGTGTCGAGACGCTTCTGCGGTTTGCCGATGAAGCGCCACGCATCGCGACCGCGCGGTCGCACGTTCGCCGGCCTGGGAAGCGCCGCCGCCGCTTCGACCAGTTCACCGAACGCCGCTCTGCGGCTCGTGAAAACGACATAGCCGTCTTCGACCGAACACCGCGACGCCGGCACGCTCCATTCATCGGCGGCGACGGCGATCAGTCGTTCGCGCGCCTCGGCGCCCGCCATGCGCAGCTTGTCCCACGCATCGCGCACGCTCGTGCTGCCGCCGGTCACCTGCGCGCCGAGCAGGCTGTTGACATACGCCGCACCGGGCGGGGCGAATTCCACCTGGATGCTGGCAGGTTCGACGCCCAGTTCCTCTGCGATCAACGTGGGCAGCGCCGTGTAGACGCCCTGGCCCATCTCGGATCGGTCGCACAGCACGGTGATCGCGCCGTCGGTGCCGATGCGCAACCAGGCATTCGCCTCGACGACTTTCGCCGGTCCGGCAGTGCGCGCGACGTTGTCGGGTTTGCCGCAGCCCGGCAGATACATCGCGATGACCAAGCCGCCGGACGTCGCGGCGGCCGATTTCAGAAAACCGCGTCGCGAGAGTTCGACGTGCATCTGCGGCTCGTGCGACGGGCTGATCGATTCCATCTCGGTGTCGAGCGACATGGATCAGCCCTCCTTGCCGGCGGTCAGTTCGGCCGCGCGATGGATGGCCTTGCGGATGCGCACGTAGGTGCCGCAGCGGCACAGATTGCCCGCCATCGCCGTGTCGATGTCGCCATCGGTCGGCGCAGGCGTCTTCGCCAGCAATGCCGCGGCCGACATGATCTGGCCGGACTGGCAGTAGCCGCATTGCGGCACATCGAATTCGATCCAGGCCTTCTGCACCGGATGACTGCGATCCGGCGACAGACCTTCGATCGTCGTGATGGACTTGCCCGCCACGGCGCTGGCCGGCGTGACGCACGCCCGCGTGGCGGCGCCATCGATGTGAACGGTGCAGGCGCCGCACAGGGCCATGCCGCAACCGTACTTCGTGCCTGTCATCCCCAGCGTGTCGCGCAGCACCCAGAGCAGCGGCGTGTCGTCGGCAACGTCGACTTCATGGCTCGCGCCATTGACGGTGAGCTTCAGCATGCGAAATCCCCCGGTGTTGTATGGACGGGTTCGGGCCCGATCTCTCGCGGCGAATATACGCCGCGTCATTCAAGGGACCGCGCGGGGATTTGTACGGACGCGCTCTTCCGATGACCTGATCGCAGAGATCAGGAACAACTTCTTGCTTCGCAACAATACGTGACAGAAGTAATTGACTTGCTTTGCTTAAATGTTATGGTGCATTGCAAAATGACGCAAAGCAGCAAAGGAGGTTCCATGGAAATCATCTATACGGCGTTCCTGATCGGCACGATGGCCATCACGTTGATGTTTACCCTCGACAGCTTGAACTGATCGATCGGGTCGTTCCTCCCGCGAGAGCCTGCCGGTCCCGGCTGGTTCTTGCGGGCAGGCGGGGCAAGTCCCGCCTTCATCTCTCCCGCCTCTTCTCCCTCTGATCTGTCGGCAACTTCCGACAAAGTGTCGACTTGTTTGACACTTCACACTCCCGCTGTGTATTTACCTTCAACGGTCCGTCGACCGTTTCGAAGTTCACCCACAGGAGGGTTCGTCATGGCGTTGTGGAAAGATCAATACGGCCGGGAACAGAGCGGGCCGGATCCTGCAGCCAAGGAACCCGAGAAGACCGTGACACCGCTTGCTGCGGTGGCCGAACCGGCTCGCACCGCTCCGGCGTCGCGCGCTGATGCGGGCGGCGGCAAGGAATCGGTTATCGCCGCAGGCCTGACCATTGAAGGCAAGATCGAAGGCAACGGCCACGTCCGCATCGCCGGCAACTTCAAGGGCGACGTGCACGTGCAGGGCAATCTCACCATCGAATCCGGCGCCCATCTCACGGGCGGCGTACGCGCACATACCGTGGTGGTCGGCGGCGAACTCGAAGGCAACATCGATGCCGCGTCGCGGGTCGAGTTGCTGCAGACCGGCGTTCTCAATGGCGATCTCAAGGCAGGCTCCCTGACCGTGGCCGCAGGTTCGCGCATGCGCGGTCGCGCCGAGTTCGGCTGGGACGACAAGTCCAAGACCTGACCCGGTCCATGAACAGCCGCGTCGCGGCGCCCGGAAAGACGAGGATCTGTCCGCACTGCAAGGCCACGATCCTCGAAAGCGCTGCCGTCTGCCCGGGATGCCATCACCATCTGCGCTTCGACCCGAAAGCGATCGTCGAGCGGCGTGCGCAGCCGACGTTCTCGGCGCTGCGGGTCGAAGGATCGTTCCGCAATCCGCCGACGAGCGCGGCATGGGAGTACTCGGTCGTCGTTTCGATCCGCAACGACAAGGGCGAGGAAGTCGCGCGCAAAGTGGTTGGCGTCGGCGCGCTCGGCAACAACGAATCGCGCACCGTCACGTTGTCCGTTGATGTCTTTGCACCCGCCAATTCCCGATAGAACTGTCAGGACTGCCTTGCTTCAAGGATGATGGAAGACCACATGGTCTTCCTGTGAGCACATGCCAAAACTCTTTCTGGTTCGACACGCACGTCCCTCCGCCGGCTGGGGAGAAGATCCGGATCCCGGCATCGATGCCCTCGGCGTCGAGCAATCCCGCACCACCGCGAGCGGCCTGGCGACGACGTTGTCTCCCGTCGCCTTGCTTTCAAGCCCGATGCGCCGTTGCCGCGAGACGGCGCAGCCGCTCGAACAGATGTGGCAACAATCCGCACGCGTGTTCGCACCCGTGGCAGAAATCCCGGCGCCGCCGCTCAGTGCACAGGCGCGACGCGAATGGCTGAATCGCGGCATGCAGGGCACCTGGGATGAACTGCAGTCCTTCTCGCCGCCCGGCTCGCCCGACTATCTGGCCTGGCGCACAGCGCTGCTCGAATCGCTGCAGGCATTGCCGGGCGACAGCGTCATCTTCACGCATTTCATCGCCATCAATGCCGTGGTCGCTGCAGCACGGCGGGTCGATCACGTCGTGTGCTTCCGGCCTGATCATGCATCGGTCACGCTGGTGGAAAGCACGGGTGCCGGATTCGATCTCATTGCATTGGGTCGTGAAGCCGAAACGGGCGTACTGACACGCTGATCGTCTCGTGGCGGCACGCCCCCTTGGGCTGCGGGCTCGCCGCCCTATAATCCGCGTCCCCACAAACCAGGCGCCCGCCATGACCACGATCTCGATGTACGAGGCTTCGATCCCGACCTTTCTTCACACGCTCGCCAGCCTGAAGAACCTTCTGCAGAAGGGCATCGCGTCCGCCGAAGCACGCAAGTTCGATCCCGGCATCCTCGCCGCCAGCCGACTGGCGCCGGACATGTTCCCGCTGACGCGCCAGGTGCAGATCGCTTCGGATGCCGCCAAGGGCGCAGTCGCACGCCTCGCCGGCATCGAGCCGCCGAAGTTCGAAGACACCGAAACCACGCTGGCAGAACTCATCGCACGCGTCGACAAGACCGTCGACTTCATCAAGACCGTGCCGCGCGAGCAGATCGACGGTTCGGAAGATCGCGAGATCGTGCTCAAGACGCCGCGCGGCGACCTGAACTTCAAGGGACTGGTATTCCTGCGCCACTGGGCGCTGCCGAACTTCTTCTTTCACGTGACGACGACCTACAACCTGCTGCGTCACGCAGGCGTCGATATCGGCAAACAGGATTTCCTGGGCGGCAGCCTGCTGCGCTGAGCCCGCGGGATTCAGGCGCGGCCGCGCCCTGCGGTCGCTGCCTGACGTCGCGAGGCGCTCTTCGCGGCGCGTGCCCGCTTCGTTCCGGTCGTTACCGTCGCGCCGTCGAATCCCGACACGCATTTCTGCAGCAACTGCTGCAGTTGGGTGACTTCGTTCTGCTTCAGCGCCGACAGCAGCCGCGCCCAGACTTCCTCGCCCACGATCTTGGCCCGACCCAGACGCCTGCGGCCGGCGTCGCTCAGACTCCAGCTGTCGGCGCGCGAATTCCCCGGATTCGGCCGGCGCATCACGGCCCCGTCCGCTTCGAGCCTCCGCAGGATGGTGTTCATCGTCTGCGCCGTGACGAAGCAGCGGCGCGCGATCTCCGCACCCGCGATGCCCGGCTCCGACTCGAGCATGTACAGCGCGGCAAAATGCGCGAACGACATCTCCAGCCGTTCCTCGCGCAGCCGTTCCTCGATTACCCCGCGCAGCAAATGGTGCAGGCTTTTCAGCAGGTACGGGATGGCCTGCTCCGGCGTCATGCCGTCGACCTGTTCCCCAAGGATCTTTACATTGCGTTGTGACATGGCTCTGGTGCGGGATTATCAGCTTACTGATACCATATCAGCAAGCTGATAATCAGCGAAACCGGGCGACCGGACGCCTTCTTGAGAGCCACTTCACGATGAACCTTTCGGAACTTTCGGACCGCCTGCCGCAAACCCGCCGCGGCCGCATTGCGCTGACCGCCGCCGTGCTGGCCGTCATCGCCGTCGCCATCGTCCTGACGCGCCCCGATCGCGGCGAGAAAGTCGCCGCCACGGCGCCCGCCTCGCTGACCGTCACGACGACCACGCTGTCGACCACGAAACTTGCGCGTGCCATCGTGGCCAACGGCACCGTGTTTCCCTGGCAGGACGTGATCATCGGTCCCGAGGTCGGCGGCTATCGCGTCGCGTCCGTGAACGTCGATGTCGGCGACCGCGTGCGCCAGGGACAGGAACTCGTGCGCCTGTCCGACGAACTGCTGGTCGCCGAAGTGGCGTCGAAACGCGCCAACGTGCAGCAGGCGCAAGCGACACTCGAGAACGCGGCATCGGCGCTGCGACGTGCACAGCCGCTGGCGAACTCGTCGGTGCTCTCCGCTTCCGACCTCGACAAGCTGCGCAGCGAGGAAGTCGCCGCCCAGGCGCGCGTCGAAGTGGCGAAGGCGGAACTCGAAGGCGCCGCGCTGCGACTGCGCTACGCCCATGTCACGGCGCCCGATGACGGCGTCATTTCCTCGCGTACGGTCACGGTGGGGCAGATCGCGCAGGCCGGCGCAGAAATGCTGCGCCTGGTGCGCAAGGGCCGCATCGAGTGGCGCGCGGAGATTCCCGAGTCGCGCATGCGCGAGATCAAGATCGGGCAGTCCGTCGCGCTCACGACAGCCGACGGCGCGCGCATCGAAGGCAAGGTGCGCACGGTCGCGCCGACAGTGGAAAGCGCGACGCGTGCCGGCCTGGTGTATGTCGACATTCCGGCGGGCAGCGCGCGTCCGGGCATGTTCGCCCGCGGCGAGATCGTGCTCGCGCACAGCGAAAGCAGCATGGTGCCGGTCGTCAGCGTGGTGATCGAGGACGGCTACAGCTACGTGTTCGTCGTCGACGGTGACATCGTGCACCGGCGCCGCGTCCAGACGGGCACGGTCGACGGCAATCTCATCGAAGTCCTCGACGGCGTCACCCCGGACGATCGCATCGTCGACAAGGGCGCGGGCTTCCTGAAGGACGGCGACCGCGTCAACGTCGTGGCCGCCGACGCCGAGCGTCCGTCATGAACTTCGTCACCTGGTCGATCCGCAACCCGATGGCGGTGATCGTGCTGTTCGTGGCACTCACCGCCGCGGGGCTGTACAGCTTTCCGAAGCTCGGCATCCAGGACATGCCGGACATCGAACTGCCGGCGGTGGTCGTGACGGTGCCCTATCCGGGCGTGCCGCCATCGCAGCTCGAATCGGAAGTGACGCGCAAGATCGAAGATGCGGTCTCGTCGGTGACGGGCATCGATCACATCACTTCGACGATCAACGAAGGCACCTCGACCACGGTGATCACGTTACAGCTGGAACGCGACATCAACGAAGCCGTCGATGACGTGCGCGACTCCGTCACGCGCATCCGTTCGGATCTGCCGGCGGATGCCCGCGAACCGATCATCCAGCGCATCACCACGGCGGGCCAGCCGGTCGTCACGTTCAGCGTCGAATCGACCAACATGAGCGACACGGAACTGTCGTGGTTCGTGGACCTCACGGTCATGCGCGAACTCACCGCCGTGAAAGGCGTCGGTGCCGTGCGCCGCGTCGGCGGCGTGGCGCGCGAAATCCGCGTCGCGCTCGACCCGGACCAGATGGCGGCACTCGGCGTCACCGCCGGCGACGTCTCGCGCCAGCTGCGGCTGGTGCAGGCGGAATTCCCCGGCGGCGAAGGCCGCATCGGCGGACTGGAACAGAGCGTACGCACGACCGGCACGCTGTCATCCGCCCAGGAACTCGCGGCACTGCCCATTGCGATCGGCAACGGCCGCACCGTGCGGCTCGACACGATTGCCGAAGTGCGTGACCAGGCTGCCGAGCAGCGCGAACTCGCCATGCTCGACGGCAAGCAGGTCGTCGGCTTCCAGGTGGTACGCGCCTGGGGCGCGAGCGCCATCGACGTCGCCACCGGCGCGCGCGAAGCGGTCGAACGGCTCGGCAAGCAGCATCCGAACGTCGAATTCCACGAGGTCAGTTCCACGGTCGAGTTCATCCGCCGTTCGTACGACTCCTCGATGGAGATGCTGTTCGAAGGCGCGCTGCTCGCCGTCATCGTCGTCTGGATCTTCCTGCGCGACTGGCGCGCCACCCTGATCTCGGCCGCGGCACTGCCGCTCGCCATCATTCCGACCTTCTGGGCGATGTACCTGCTCGGCTACACGCTGAACCTGCTGACGCTGCTGGCGCTGTCGCTGGTCGTCGGCATGCTGGTCGACGACGCCATCGTCGAAGTCGAAAACATCGTGCGCCACCTGCGCATGGGCAAGCAGCCGCTGCAGGCCGCGAAGGATGCGGCCATCGAGATCGGGCTGGCGGTGGTCGCGACCACGCTCACGCTGTGTGCGGTGTTCATCCCCGTCGCGTTCATGGGCGGGATCCCGGGCGAATTCTTCCGGCCGTTCGCGTTCACCTCGGCGGTGGCCGTGCTGTTCTCGCTGGTCGTGGCCCGCATGCTCACGCCGATGATGGCGGCGTACATGCTCAAGGCGCACGACGAGAAGAATGAGGACGGCTGGTTCAAGCGCCTGTACCTGCGCGGCGTGGAGTGGTGCCTGCATCACCGCCGTCGCACGCTCGCCTACGCGACGATCTTCCTGCTGGCGTGCTTCTCGCTGACGCCGTTCATTCCGAAAGGCTTCTCGCCCGCCGGTGACGTCGGCTTCGCCGTGATGACGGTGGAGCTGGCGCCCGGCGCCACGCTCGCGGAAACCACGCGCGTTGCCGAAGCGATCCGCCAGCGGCTGATGCAGATGCCGGAAACGAAGAGCGTCTATTCGATCGTCGGTGCCGGTGGCGGCGGTGGCGGCATGGGCGGTCAATCAGCCGGCGACGTGCGCCGCGCCAGCCTCACGATCCAGCTCGCGCCCGCGGACGAGCGCGACCTCACGCAGCAGCAGTTCGAACATCAGGCCGCGCAGCGCGTGAGCGACATTCCGGGCGCGCGCGTGTCCTTCGGCGGCGCGCAGGTCGGCACCAAGATGCAGATCACGCTGGCCGGCGACGATCCGCACCAGCTCGAGCGTGCGGCTTCGGCCGTCGAACGCGATCTGCGCACGCTGCCCAGGATCGGCAACGTCACCAGCAGCGCCAGCCTGATGAAGCCGGAGATCGTGATCCGGCCGCTGCCGGATCGCGCCGCCGAACTGGGCGTCACGACGGAAACGCTCGGCGCGGTGACGCGCATCGCGACGTCGGGCGACGTCGAGACCAGTCTCGCCAAGCTCAATCTCGCCAACCGCCAGATTCCGATCCGCGTGCAGCTGCGCGATGACGCGAGAACCGATCTCGAACGCATCCGCATGCTGTCGGTGCCCGGACGTCACGGTCCGGTGCCGCTGATCAGCGTCGCGGAAGTGTCACTCGGTGCGGGACCGGCGCAGATCACGCGCTACGACCGCAGCCGCAACGTCACCATCCAGGCCGATCTCAACGGCGAACCGCTGGGCGACGTACTCGCCAAGGCGCGACAGTTGCCCTCGTTGCAGCAACTGCCCAACGGCGTGCGCGAAGTGCCGTCCGGCGAAGCGAAGTTCATGCTCGACCTGTTCGCCGGCTTCGGCCAGGCGATGCTGGTCGGCATCCTGTGCATCTATCTGCTGCTGGTGCTGCTGTTCCGCGAGTTCCTGCAGCCGATCACGATTCTGTCCGCGCTGCCGCCGTCGGCAGGCGGCGCGCTGCTGTGTCTGTGGCTGTTCCACTACCAGATTTCGACGCCTTCGCTGATCGGCATGCTGATGCTGATGGGCATCGTGACCAAGAACTCGATCCTGCTGGTCGAATACGCGGTGAGGGCGATGCACGAAGGCCTGTCGCGCACCGATGCGCTGATCGATGCCTGTTCCAAGCGGGCTCGCCCGATCGTGATGACGACCATCGCGATGGGCGCCGGCATGCTGCCGATCGCCACCGGCTGGTCGGGCGATCCGAGTTTCCGCGCGCCGATGGGTGTGGCGGTGATCGGCGGATTGATCACGTCGACGGCGCTCAGCCTGTTCGTCGTGCCCGTGATCTTTACGCTGACGGACGATTTGCAGGCGCGTCTGCGCCGGCTGTTCGGTCGCGGCAAGCACGATGAGGCCGC
>NZ_DAINNK010000034.1:0-31934 GCF_036735925.1 Povalibacter sp. | reverse complement strand
TGATACCGCGCTGCTCCAGCTTCGCCCACGCCTCCTCCGCATCCGCCGCGAAACAGAACAGTTTCGTGTCCTCCGGACTCAGCATGCCGTTCTCGAGCAGCGCCTCCACGTTGAACACCGAACGCCAGTACCGTTCGTCGATCAGCACGATCGGCGTCGGCGGCGCCTTGCCCGTCTGCTGCAGGGTGAGAATCTCGAACAGCTCATCGAGCGTGCCGAAGCCGCCCGGCAACACCACCAGCGCCCGCGCGCGCATGGCGAGATGCATCTTGCGCATCGCGAAGTAGTGGAAGCGGAACGTGAGATCGGGTGTCGAGTAGGCGTTCGGCACCTGCTCGGCGGGCAGCGTGATGTTGAAACCGATGGAAGGTGCGCCCGCTTCCGCCGCGCCGCGATTCGCCGCTTCCATGATGCCGGGGCCGCCGCCGGTGGCGATCACGTTGTCGCGCGCATCGCCGGTGATGCGCAGCGCGCCGCCGCGCTGCGAGGCGATGCGGCCGAAGGTGCGCGCCTGTTCGTACCAGAAAGCCTGGCGTCCCGGACCGTCCTCGCGCACGCGCGCGCCGCCGAAGACCACGATGGTCGAGCGGATGCTCCAGCGTCGCAGCGCTTCTTCGGCTTTTGCGTATTCGAGCAGGAAGCGCACGCCGCGCATCGAATCGCCGAGCAGGAAGTCCTGATCGAGGGCCGCGAGCTGATAGGAAGGCGACGCCATCTGCGCCGCGTTCGGCAGAGGAGAATCCGGCATGGTGCATCTCGTTGGAAAAATGGAGGCGCAGTCTCCCGCGTCAGCGCCGCCTGCTCAAGCCTGACGTCCTCACACCGCGCGCAATGCGGTCGCGACCGGCAGGCGCGCCGCGCGAACCGCCGGGAACAAACCGCCGATCAGGCCGATGGCACAGGCCCAGACGATGCCGATGGCGACGAGTGCCGGACTGACGCTGAGCTCGAACACGAGCTGGCCCATCGCCGTGCCGCCGGTACTGACCACATGGCCGTTGAAGAACAGCCACGCGAGCACGGCGCCGATCGCACCGCCGATGCATGACAGCAGCAACGCCTCCGCGAGCACTGAAATCACCATCGCGGTGGAACCGAAGCCGAGTGCGCGCAGCGTGGCGATCTCTTGCAGACGCGCGCTCACGGCGGAGTACATGGTGTTGAGCGCGCCGAAGATGGCGCCGACCGCCATGATGCCGCCGACGACATAGGCGATGACGGAAATGACGCGGCCGATCACCTTCGACTGCTGCTTGTAATACTCACGCTCGCGGTAGACATCGACGGCCAGCGCCGGATTGGACGTCAGCGAGTCCTTGAACGCCTGGAACGATCCGATCGAATCGAGCATCACGTTCACGCTCTGCGCTCCGCCGCGGCGTTCCGCGGAGTTCAGCGTCTCGACGTCGGCCAGCAGCTCCGATTCATGCGAATCGCCGCCGCTCGAAAAAATGCCGACGACGGTCCAGGTGCCGCCGCGCGTGACGAGCCGGTCGCCGATGTTCGTGCCGCGATATTGCGCATGCGCCGACTTGCCGACGATGAGTTCGTTCACCGCCGGATTGAACAGGCGACCTTCGACGATCCGGAACTCAGGTCGCAGGGTCTGGTACTTGGGTCCGACGCCCCGCATGGCGACGTTCACTTCGGCGCCATCGGCTTTCTTGTACATGCTGATGAGACGGATGCCTTCTGCCGACACGATCGGCTTGCCGTCGGCATCGCGCTTGACGCCGACGCCTTCGCCGATCAGTCGCACGGCATCGCGCGTCAGCACGCTGCCGCTCTCCGCCGCGGAGCCATTGCGCAGGACGATGGCGCGATCGTCGCGACCGGCGTTGTTCATGGTCTTGAGCATGCCCGTCGACATCGCGAGCACCGATACCAGCACCGCGACCACGCCGGCGATGCCGATGACGATCACCAGCGAGGTGCTGAGCCGTTGCGGAATGCTGCGCAGGTTCATGCCCGTGACTGCGCCGATCTGTCGCCACATCTTCATGTTCGTGGTCCTTGCTCTCAGCGACCCGCCAGTGCATCGACGATGTTCAACTGGCGCGCGCGCCACGCGGGCGGCAGGCCGCTCACCAGCGCCAGCAGCAGCGCCATTCCCGCGCCCATGCCCAGCACGATGAGCGGCATCTGGAACTCGCCGAAGATCGGCTTGAGCACCGGGAATACCAGCGTCGCGCAGACGAGGCCCAGCGCCGCGGAAAACACGCACAGCAGCAGCGCCTCGGTCAGCACCAGTCCCAGCACCTTGCCGTCGGAGAAGCCGAGCGTCTTGAGCACGGCGAGTTCGGACGTGCGTTCGCGCACCGACTGCATCATCGTATTGGCCGTCAGGAACAGCAGCGTGAACAGCACGGCGCCGACGATGGCATTGGCGATGAAGTTGATGTCGCCGAGCTGCTTCATGGCCGTCTGCACCAGCGCCGACTCGGTCTGCGTGCGCGTCTCATAAGTCGAGTTCTCGAACATCGCATCGATGGCTTTCGAGATGCGAACCGCATTGACCGGCGTATCGATGCCGACGATGTAGTAGTGGATCACGCCATTGCCGAAGGCGGCCGCCTCATCGAAATATGCGTGATTGAAATAGAACTCCGGCATGCCGGCGCCGACTGCGGTCGAATCGAAGGTGCCGACGATGTCGAAATCCCAGGTGTTGCTGCCCTGCTTGTCGGTCCAGATGGAAGTGCCGATCGGCACGCGGTCGCCCACCTTCCAGTGATATTTCTCCGCCAGTTTCTCGCTCACCAGCGCGCCGGTGCGCGTGCGCGTCATGGCTTCGAGGTAGGACGGCTTGACCTTGAGTTCGCGATACACCTTGAACAGCGCTTCGGCGTCGGTGGAGAACGCGGGGATGACGTTCTTCGAATCCTGGTAATAGCCGCCGAAATACGTCCAGTGCGAAACGGCGCGCACGCCCGGCACGCCCTTGAGGCGCGCGGCGTAGGCGTACGGCAGGCCATCCGTCATGTTGGTGCGCGCCGAAACGTACAGGCGATCGACGTTCAGGTTCTGCACCGCCTGGTTGAAGCCCTGGTTGATTCCCTGCAGCAGACCGAACAGCAGGAAGGCCACGACGATCGACAGCATCGTGAAGATCGTGCGCGCCTTCTTGCGCCACAGGCCGGCCCAGATGAGCTTGAAGTACTTCATGCCACGTGCCTCACCTCTTCCCTGGCGAGCTGGCCCTTGTCGAGATGCAGTTCGCGCGTCGCGTATTCGGCAGCGCGCGGATCGTGCGTCACCATCACGATGGTCTTGCCCTGCGTGCGGTTCAGCGCCTGCAGCATGTTCATGATTTCTTCGGCGCTCTGGCGATCCAGATCGCCGGTCGGTTCGTCGCAGACCAGCAAGGTCGGGTCGGCGACGATGGCGCGCGCGATGGCGACACGCTGCTGCTGGCCGCCGGACAGTTCATTTGGTTTGTGCTTGCCGCGATCGGCAAGGCCCACGAGCTGCAACGCCGTCTGCGCACGCTTCCGGCGCTGGGCGCGCGTGAGATCGGTGAGCAGCAGCGGAACTTCGACATTGGCTTCCGCCGTCAGCACCGGCAGCAGGTTGTAGAACTGGAAAATGAAGCCGATGTTGCGGGCGCGCCAGTCGGACAGCGCGCCGCGCGACAGCTTGTCGATACGGCTCTCGCCCACCATCACTTCACCGCTGGTCGGCTGATCGAGCCCCGCGATCAGGTTCAGCATCGTGGTCTTGCCCGAACCCGACGGCCCCATCAGCGCCAGGAATTCGCCCGGCTGGATGTCCAGGTCGATGCCGTGCAGCACCTCCACCTTCTGCTTGCCGCGGACATAGCTCTTGGTGACCCGGCGCAGCGAGACGAGTGCGGACATGAGAAATCCCCGTTGGTGTTGTGAGCGGGAGTGTATGACGCGCGTCGTCGTGCCGTAACGACGAGCCGGCGAACAGCGGGTTCGCACCGGTCAGCGCGGGAGAGGAATTTCACACAGAGAACACAGAGGTCAATGCAAAGAAGAGGAATTTCCACGGGGAAGGAATGGGGAACACGGGGAGCACGGGGAAGGAAATTTCTTCTCTACAAGACCCCGTGTTCCCCGTGTCCCCCGTGGAAATTCTTCTTCTCCGACCTCTGTGCTCTCCGTGATCTCTGTGTGAAATCCTGATCTTCCGACGCTCAGGCCGGCACCACCCGCGCATCCAGCCGCTGTTCGCGAATCGGGAAGTTGATGACCGCCGCCAGCAGCGCCAGTGCGATGTCGGCATACCAGATCCATTCGTAGGTGCCGGTGCGCGCCAGCGCAACGCCGCCGAGCCACGCGCCGAGGAAACCGCCGACCTGGTGCGACACCAGTGTGAGTCCGAACAATGTGGCGATGTAGCGCGTGCCGAACAGCTTGCCGACGAGTCCGGCAGTCGGTGGCACGGTGGCGAGCCAGGTGAATCCGAGTGCGC
The DNA here is from genome assembly GCF_036735925.1 of Povalibacter sp. NCBI lineage: Bacteria > Pseudomonadati > Pseudomonadota > Gammaproteobacteria > Steroidobacterales > Steroidobacteraceae > Povalibacter > Povalibacter sp. Next base: position 27,497 of record NZ_DAINNK010000034.1, on the reverse strand, counting down.
CGGCGAACAGATAGACGTTCAGGGCGGTCTTCGGCATCACCATGTAGATGGCGACGATCACCGCGCGGCTGCCGTAGATGGCCGCGAGCAGATACTTCATGCGATAGCGCTGGCCGAGCCAGCCGGCGATCAGGCTGCCGGCGATGTTGAACAGTCCGATGAGGGCCAGCGAATTCGCCGCCACCGACGCATTGAGCCCGCACAGCTGCAGATCGCTCGGCAGATGGGTCACGAGAAATGCCACGTGGAAGCCGCAGGTGAAGAAACCGGCGTGCAGATACAGGTAGCTCGGATTGCGCATCGCATCGCGCAACTGCTCGCTCAGGCTCACCTGCGGCAGGATGACGTGCGCGTGTGCTGGCGCAGCCTCTTTCTTCGACTCGCGCAGCAGCCAGGTGAGCGGGATGGTCAGCAGCGCCGCTGCCGCGGTGAAGAACATCGCCGAGACCCAGCCCGCCGCACCGATGAACAACTGCACCAGCGGCGCGAACACGAACTGTCCCAGCGAACCGCCCGCATTGATGAAGCCCGAAGCGAACGAGCGTTTCTCGACGGGCAGGCGTTGCGCGGCAATGCCGATCAGGATCGAGAAACTGCCCGCCGCCGCGCCGGCGGCGCCGAGAATGCCCATCGTGAACAGCAGTCCGCCGCTGCTCGACATGTAGGGCGTGAGGATCGAGCCCAGCGCCATCATGAGTGCACCGCCGATGATGACGCGGATGGCGCCGTACTTGTCCGCGATGGCGGCGAAGACGGGCTGCGCCAGGCCGAACATGAACTGGCCGATCGCGAGCGCGAAGCTGAAAGCGACGACGGTGACGCCGGCCGACTGCGTGATGGGCAACAGGAACAGGCCCGATGTCTGGCGCACGCCCATCGTGATCATCAGGATCGCGGCCGCGGCGACCGTGAGAATGACGATCTGGCGTTGGCTGAGTTGCTGGGTCATGTCTTACCCCTTCCCCCGCGTGCGGGGGAAGGTTGGGATGGGGGACGTGAAGGTGAAGGGAGCATCTGTTCCGCCCCCACCCTGCCCTCCCCCGCACGCGGGGGAGGGAAAGGCATTCATAGTCTGCACCTGTGCACTCCGTACGGCTTCCCCTACCATCGCATCCCGGCGTTTCAGGCAGGCCACTTCATCACTCATGCGCTTCTCGTCCATTGCCCTCATCCGCATCGCCGTCGCTGCGATGTTCATCATCCATGGTGTCGCGCGCGTCATCGCCGATGGCGTCACGCCCTTCGGCGCATTCCTGGGTTCGCGCGGCTTTCCCGTCGGCCTCGCCTGGGCCTGGGCGGTGACGATCATCGAGATCATCGGCGGCATCCTGCTGGCGATCGGCCGCTACAGCGCCCCGATCGTCGCGTACTTCATCATGCAGACCGCGCTGGGCATCTGGCTGGTCCACTGGTCCGCCGGCTGGTTCGTGGTCGGCCTGGGCCGCAACGGCATGGAATACAGCGTCCTGCTGATCGTCTGCCTCACGGCGGTGCTGCTCGGCAAACGCTAGTCTTCGGCAGATACGATCTGTCGCCGGCGCGCGCCGCCGGACATGATCACCGCATCCTGGCCAGCACCGGAGTTCGTCGATGGGCAACGTGAATGGACTGTGGGGACTGATCGTCCTGGTCGCCGACGTCTGGGCGATCGTCAATATCTTCCAGAGCCGCGCCAGCACCGGCGCCAAAGTCGGATGGACCGTGCTGGTCATCCTGCTGCCCGTCCTGGGGTTCATCATCTGGCTGATCGCCGGGCCGAAGACGGCGAAGTAGGAGCGGAGGTTCACACGGAGGTCACGGAGGCCAGAAGAAGAGAATGTTTCCACGGGGGACACGGGGAACACGGGGCGGAAAAAGAAATCTCCCGGATCCGGAATCCTTCTTGACCCCGTGTTCCCCGTGTCCCCCGTGGAAACATTCTTTGTCTCTTCCGAACTCCGTGACCTCCGTGTGAACCCTCTTCTCACTCCGTCGCCGCCACCACCCGTGACGCGAGCGCATGCAACTTGCGCCGCAGTGCCCTGGGTTTGACGATTTCCGCTTCGTCGCCGAGCTGGAACAGCACGCGCAGGGCGACGTCTTCGCGATCGAAGTCGAGGACGACCGGCTTGCGGCCCGGTTTGTCGTCGAGCGCTTCGAGGCGCTGGCGGAACCAGCTGCCGTACGACGACAGCAGGTGCTTGCGGCCTTTCGCGGAGATCAGCAGTTCGACGGAATAGTTGTGCGGCGGGTTCTTCTCGAACCGCTCGCACCAGGCGTGCCAGAACTTGTGCAGGTCGAAGTCGGGATCGCGTACGAAAGTGCGGCCGGTCCGCTGCAGCGATTGCAGGCGCGACAGACGATACACGCGCATTTCCGGTTTCGCCTGTCCAGGCTTGCGGCGCAGGCCGATGAGGTACCAGGTGTCGACCTTGACCACGAGCGCATACGGCTGCACTTCGTAGTTGGCGAGCGATTCATCGCCGCGCTGGTAGACGACTTCGATGCTCTCGTCGTTCCACACGCAGGCGCGCAGTTCATCCAGAAACGGCGAGGCGACCGACGCGCGAAACCAGGCCTTGGTATCGAACAGCATCCGCCCGCGCGCGTGCTGCGCGCGCAGCTGATGCATCGACGGCACGGCCGCGGCGAGCTTGTCGAGCGCGGTGCGGCTCGGCGTGGCAAGTTCGCTGCTGCCGATCGATGCCGGGCTCGCGATCAGCGCCAGCGCTTCGGCCTCGCCCGAAGACAAACCCGTTAGATCCGAGGTATAGCCTTCGATGAGCCGGATGCCGCCGCCGCGCCCCGGCTCGGTGTAAACCGGCACGCCCATCGTCGACAGCGCATCGATGTCGCGAAAGATCGTGCGCATCGACACATCGAGACGATTGGCGAGTTCATTCGCAGTCTGGCGGCCACCGCGCTGCAGCGCCATCAGCAGGGAAATGAGTCGTTCGGCACGCATGGCCGTATTGAACTCCCCAAAGGTGACAGGAACTGGCAGGGATGGTCAGGATAACCCTGCCCGCGTGCTCTGCGGATACTGGCACCGGAGTTCAGTCGAAAGAGAATGGCCGCAAAAAGGCGCAAGGAGACGCAAAGGTCAGAGAAGTCCTGCCCGGAAAAATTCTCATGTGGTTTCTTTGCGTTCTCTGCGCCTTTTTGCGGCCATTCTCCGGCCTCTTCACCGCCGCCCGAGGAACGCCGCGTTGTAATCCGCCAGACTGCGCCGGATCACTTCGTGGGCTTCGCTGCGGCTGTAGACGTGGGTGATCTCCACCGGATCGGGTGCGCCGGGCGCGAGTTTGTAGGTGAGGAAGTAGTGTCGCAGCCGTTCGATCACGGCGGCGGGACACTGGCGGATATCGGTGAGATGACCGTAGACGGCGTCGTCGCGCATCACGGCGACGATCTTGTCGTCGGCCTGGTTGGTATCGATCATGCGCAGCCCGCCGATGGGAATCGCCTGCACCAGCACGTCGCCGCGCGGCAGGGATTTTTCCGTGAGCACGCAGAGGTCGAGCGGATCGCCGTCGCCGACGATGCCGGGCCGGCCGGTTTTTTCCGTGCAGTACGCGCCGACGCGTTCGGCGCACAGCGTCCGCGGCACGAAGCCGTACAGCGCGGGACACACATTCGAGAATCGCTGCGGACGATCGACCTTGAGCAGTCCGCTCGCCTTGTCGACTTCGTATTTGACCGTGTCGGCCGGTACGATCTCGATGAATGCAGTGACGACGGATGGCGCATCGGCGCCGGGCTCGACACCGTGCCAGGGATGCGCGCGAAAGGCGGACGGAAATTGTGTCGGCATGCAGAAATGAAATGGCGGACGGCGACGGGCCGTGCGAATCTTCCCCCGGCCATCACGCTCGCACAAGCGCCGTATCGGAAGCGACGGATCTCTTCGTGAACACCCTCAGGTCATTCATTCGCGATGTTCCGGACTTTCCGCAGCCGGGCATCGTGTTCCGCGACATCACGCCGCTGCTGCGCGATCACTTCGGTGCAACCGTCGATGCGCTCGGCGAAGTGTTGCCGGCCGCACGCTGGCGCGAGATCGATGCGGTGGCGGGAATCGAATCGCGCGGCTTCATCCTTGCGGCCGCGCTCGCCGCACGACACGGCAAGGGATTCGTGCCGATCCGCAAGAAGGGCAAGCTGCCGCCGCCGGTGGTCGAACGCACCTATTCGCTCGAATACGGCAGCGGTGTCCTCGAGATGCAGCGCGGCAGCGGCACGCTGTTGCTCATCGACGATGTGCTGGCCACTGGCGGCACGCTGCGCGCGGCAGCCGATCTCTGCCTCGACGCCGGCCACGTCGTCGCGGAGCTGGCCGTACTGATCGACCTGAACCTGGTGCCGGACCTGCGCTGGCGCGAACTGCCGGTACATGCGGTGATCCGGTACTGAATTCGCAGCGCTTTTGCGCTGCGGCAGCACCATCGACAATTCTTTGCTGCCTCGCAGACCGATCCTGCGGAGCAACCGCGTGCATGGGCCTGTCTCAGGGCTATCCTTCCGTCTCGATTCGATCGCACAGGTGTCCGATGAGCTTCCGACTTCCGCTGCTTGCCCTGCTGACACTGGCCGCCGTGCCTGCCCTGGCGGTGACACCGGGCCAGAAGGTCGAGAACTTCCAGCTGGCCGATCAGACCGGCAAGGCGCACACGCTCTACGACTCGGCCGGCGAAAAGGCGATCGTGCTGATGGTGCAGGGCAACGGCTGCCCGATCGTGCGCCAGGCGATTCCGGCCCTGCGCGAGATCCGCGATCAGTACCAGTCGCGCGGCGTGGAATTCCTGCTGCTCAATTCGAATCTGCAGGACACCGCCGAAAGCATCGCGCAGGAAGAAAAGGAATTCGCCTTCGGCCTGCCGATCCTGGTCGACAATTCGCAGCAGGTGGGCGAACAGCTCGGCGTGCAGCGCACGTCCGAAGTCTTCGTCATCGATCCGAAAACCTGGACCCTCGCCTATCGTGGACCGATCGACGATCGCCTCCACTACGAACGCCAGCGTCCCGCCGATCACGCGTACCTGAAAGACGCGCTCGACGCCATCATCGCGGGGCAGTCCGTGAAAGTGACGCAGGCGCCGGGCGTCGGCTGCATCGTCAACTTTCCCGATCGCGGTAAAAAATCCAGGAGCTGAAGAATTTCACACGGAGACCGGAAGAAGAAATTTCCACGGGGAACACGGGGGGCACGGGGAAAAGAAAGATTTCACACAGAGATCGCCGAGAAGAAGCTTTTCTCTTCCCCGTGGACCCCGTGTTCCCCATTCTTTCCCCGTGGAAATTCTTCTTGATCCCTGCTCCGTGAACCCTCCTCTTCAGCGCTGCGCACGCAGCCTGCCCAGTTCCATCTCGCCGAGCGGCTGGGTGCTCTTGATGCGCAGGCTCTCGTTCCATTCCAGCGCGAAGTCGCGGCTGAGGCGCGAGTTGATGAAGGCGACGGCGCTCATCGCGATCAGCGCGCCGAGGCTGGCGAGCGCCATGTCCTTGTGGGCGTCCCACACGTCGCCCTGGGTTCCCAGGTAGGCCACGCCGAGGTCGCCGCCGAAGACTTCGGCCGCGCCCCATTCGATCAGTTCGTAGAGCATGGACGTCGACATCGTCAGATCGAGCGGCAGGAAATAACCCCAGAAGCCGCGCACGCCCGCCACGCGCAGGAAGACTTCGCGCACCGGATACACCAGCAGCAGTCCGTAACAGAAGTGCACGACGCGATCGAAGTTGTTGCGCTTCCAGCCGACCAGTTCGTTGAAACTGGAACCGGTCAGCGCGCGCCACCAGTCGTCGTACGGCACTTCGGCGTAGGTGTAGTGCGCGCCGAGGGTGTGCAGACACAGGAAAATGAAGATGAGCGTGTACGAGGTGCGCGAGAGCGTGAAGCGGCGGTACGTCGCCGCGAGCAGGCCGACGGCCAGCACCAGCAGAACGTTTTCGATCAGCCAGTCCTTGCGATCGAACGGATCGAAGGCCAGCGGCAGCCACAACAGCAATAGCAGGACGGCAAGCGTCAGCACATAGCGGCGATGGGTCATGCACGGCACTCTCGTTGTTGTCGTGGCGGCATAGTAGCGCGTCGGCGAAATGACCTCAGGGATCGACGCAGTCCTCGCGCGGGAACCTCCGCAGATCGCCGCGCGTCTCTTGCCCGGAAGGACCCAAAAGCTGCCCCGCTTGAGCGACCCGGGAAACCTGGAAACTCTTCGATGCTGGTCAGTCCGGGACCTTCCGCCCGAAGCCCCGCCGCGATGACGGGGCTTCCCTGTTTCCGGCGCCTGAAAAACCGCATTGTTGCCTGTCGCCAATCGGCGAAGGCTGGCTATGTGCGACATGGTGTGCAGACTTTGCACCCCCGCTTGCGGCGGGCGTCGCCACATCGCATCACCGTCGGATCGTCCAGAATGCAAAAAACGCTGTTCCTCGCCCTGCTGCTCGCCTGCAGCAGCTGCTTCGCTGCCACGATGTACATTTCCGATGAACTCACCGTGCCGCTGCGTCGCGGCCCCACCAACGGTCATCGCATCATCAATGCGGCGCTGCCGAGCGGCATGGCGCTGGAAATACTCGGCGAAGACAAGGCCAACGGCTTCACGCAGGTACGCACGCCGAACGGCACGGACGGCTGGGTGCCGACGCAATATCTGTCGAGTCAGCCCGCCGCGCGCGATTTGCTGACGGCCGCCAGCAAACGCGTCGAAGCGCTCGAAACCCAGCTCAAGTCGCTGCGCGACAGCGCCAAGGAAACCCGCACCGCGCAGTCGCAGGCAGAAGATCGCAACAGCGAACTCGATAAACAGACGAAGCAGCTGCAATCGGAACTCGCCGAACTGCGCCGCGTCTCGGCCACGTCGATCGCGCAATATGAAGAGAACAAGGTGCTCAAGGCCGACAACCAGCAGCTGACTGCGCAGGTGATGGAACTCACCGGCAGGGTGAGCCAGCTGCAGCGCGGCACCCAGTTCAAGTTCCTGATGGGCGGCGGCGCGCTGGTGCTGTTCGGACTGGCCCTGGGCGCGTGGATCAAGTCGCGGCCCAAGCGCAGTTCGTGGGCGTAGGAGTCACGGAGGTCGGAAGAGCGGCTCTCTTCCTGTGGGGCCGGCTTCAGCCGGCCTTGCACTTGAAGAGGCCGGCTGAAGCCGGCCCCACAGAAGAAGCTCTTCCCATCTTTACTCCGTGGTCTCCGTGATCTCCGTGTGAAATCTTCTCCTATACCGTCGCCCGCTGCTCGCTCGGCGCCCGCGACTCCCAGCGTCGCCAGACGCGACGCAGGTGATGCGCGGAGCTGAAGCCGGCGCGTTCGGCCACGCGTTCGATGTCGAGGCTGCTGTTGGTCAGCAGGTCCCGCGCCAGGGCGACGCGCATCCGTTGCACGTAGTCGAGCGGCGAACAGGCGGCGTGTTCGGCAAAGAGACGCGCGAGATTGCGCTCGCTCATGCAAGCGACCGACGCCAGCCGCTGCGACGACCAGTCCGCCGTCGGCTGCTTCGTCACGGCGTCCTGCACGCGATGCACGGCCGGATGAATGTGATTGCGATGCATGAGCCAGGGCGACAGCTGCGGATCGGTTCCTGACCGCCGCATGTAGACGACGAGCTTGCGCGCCACGCTCGCGGCAACCTGATGGCCCAGGTGCTGGCCGATCATGTGCAACGCGAGGTCCGTTCCCGCCGTCACGCCGGCACTCGTGAACAGGCGTCCGTCCTCGACGAACAGACGATTGGCATGTACGACGGCCGTGGGCTCGATCGCCGCGAGTTCCTCGATGTGTTCGTGATGTGTCGTGCATTCGCGTCCGCGCAGTACGCCGGCCTTCGCAGCGATCACGCTGCCCGCGCAGACGCACATGATCGTGACAGCCGGGTTCGCCGCCACCGGCTTCAGCCATTCGATCAGCTGCTGGATCTCCGGACGATCGAAGCGCACCGCGCTGCCCGTGACGCCGGTGATCACGACGATCGACTCGTCGGCGACGCGCTTCGGCAGCGGCGGCAGCTTGTGCAACTCAAGGCCCACACCGGTGCGCAGACCTGGCGTCGGTGCGACGAAGCGCAGATCGTACGTGCCGGGAACTTCCTGGTTGGCGATGCGGAAGGCCTCGGCCGCACCCGCCACGTCGAGCAGCACCAGATCCGGCAGCATCGCGAACAGCACGGGTCTCATATCGCAACGGCCTCCGCAGCGATCACGTTGGCGAACCGGCCCGCCAAGACCAGCGCGGTGCGTTCGCGGATGTCTTCGGGCGTGTAGGTGCGGCCTGATCCGGACACCATCGGAAAGGTCAGGGTCGCATCCAGCGCGTAGGTTACCGAATAGCCGAGGTCGGAGGCATGCCGGGTCGTCGTTTCGCAGCACTGCTCGGTGCGGATGCCGGTGACGACCAGATGCCCGATCCCGTGCTTGCGCAGCCAGTAGTCGAGGCTCTGTCCTTCGCTGTTGGCGGCGAACAGGGCCGAATGTACCGACTTGTGGAAGACGCCGGCGGCCGCCATGACCAGGCCCGGCAGCGGCTGCACCAGCCCGGAATGCCGGGAAAACGGCCCCGACGGCCCCGCTTCCTCCTCGACGTGAAACACCTGCAGCACCGGCGCGCCGGCGGCCTGGAAGCGGTCGATCAATCCCTGCAGCCGCTGCAGGAAGGCAGGCAGTTCGGCATCGCTCCAGTAGGGACGATGCATGAAGGATTGCTGGACGTCGACGACGATCAGGGCGGATTTCATGGCTTCACCTCCAAGGGATGACGCCATGGTCCTCCCCTGCCGGCAGGCCGACAAGGAAGGTCAGCGACCGGCAGCGGTCAAAAACGGACAGACAGAATCAAGAGTTTCACACGGAGATCACGGAGGGCACGGAGATCGGAAAGAGGAACGAAAGCCCTTCTCTCTTTTCCGAACTCCGTGCTCTCCGTGCTCTCCGTGTGAAATTCTTGTTCTTACTCCGCGTGAAACCCTCTACCTGAATTCCGAGCGCATCGAGACGTCCGGGTCGTCGAAGAAATCGACGACGCCGGTGGCGAGCGAGTACTCGGCGCCGACCACCCGCAATCCTTCCTTCTCGATCATGTGCTCGATCAGCTGCGAACCGTGGCGCAGGTGCGCGGCGGAAGCGCGGATATTGGCGCGCACGGCGTGGTGCCGCAGCTTCTGCGGATCGCGACGCAGATCGGTTTCGAGCAGTACCTCCACCGAGGGGCGCACGCGATCGACGATGGAACGCAGGTTCGGGGAACGGTTGGCCGACGGCCGCTCCAGTTCTTCGAGCGTCGCCTGGATCGCGCCGCACAGCGTGTGGCCCAGGACCACGACGAGCCGCGTGCTGAAACGGTCGACCGCGAACTCGACGCTGCCGATCTGCGACGGTGCGACGATGTTGCCGGCGACGCGGATCACGAACAGATCGCCGAGACCCTGATCGAACACCATTTCGGCGGGAACGCGCGAATCCGAACAGCCGAGGATGACGGCGAATGGTTCCTGCGAAGTCGCTACTTCACGGCGACGCGTCTGACTGGGCATGGTCTGCGTGCTCCAGTCTTCGGACACGAAACGGCGATTGCCTTCACGCAATCGATCGAGAGCCTCCTGGGCTGAAATCATGGGAACGATCTTCCTTCGCTGGTCGTGGACCCGCGCGATCATACGCCCTGCGGTGCGGAAACCGAACGCTCCGCCCTACGATCGCCGCCTCGCGACCGGCAGCGATCACCACTGGAACTGGACGCCGAGATTGCCCTGCAGCGATTCGCTCTCGCTGTCGCCAAGACCTTCGGCATTGCTGACGCTGAAATGCATGCGGCCACGGCGACCGAATTTCGCCGTGACACCGGCGGCGATTTCGAGCCAGCGCTCGTCGAACTCCTGGGCGAAGACCGTGGCAGCGCCGCTGTCGGCGCGAATCGTGGTCTGCGCATCGCCGTCGAGATCGCTCCAGTAGTTGGCGCGCAGCCAGAGATTCCAGCGTTCCGGATCGATGTCGGCGACGAATGACAGGCCGGCGCGACCGACCACCGTGTCGCTGTCCTCGAAGAGAATGTCGGCACCGACGGTTTCTGCGTCGGATTGCTTGATGTGCTGGGCAATCACCTGCAGCTGCGGTTCGATCGAGAAGCGCGAGCCCAGCTGAAAGCGACGACCGCCCTCGATCGAGCCTGCGAGCGACCAGGCGCTGGCGGTCATGCGGGCATCGTTCCGCGGCTCGAGTTGCAGGCCGTCGAAGTACGTGGCGATCAGCGACGAGTCGAGATACCAGTGATCCGTGTCCCGATGCGTCAGATAGGTACCGAGGCTGTACGCACGCGCCTGTACCTCGCCGGCGCTGAAGCCGTCATCGCGCAGCGGATCGGCGCCGAGGAAACCGATGTTCAGCCACAGACCGCCGCGATCCTCGCGATTGCGCCGACTGTCGACGTGGATGTCGGTGCCCATCTGCAGACTCGCGGTGTCGTAGTCGAAGACCGCACTGCCATCGCGGGCGTTCTGTTTGCCGGAGCGATACCAGACGCGACCCCACTGGCAACCGTGTTCCGCCGTGCCATCGCACTCCGACTGCAACCGCGCACCTTCGCGATCCTGCAGGGTGCCGACGAGTCCCACGCCATAGTGATGGAACACCGGCACGAGCGAGGTGGCGAGCGAAGCGATGTCGCGCACCGGCGCGAGCGAACGCAGATACCAGCCCTGCGGATCGGCATCCTCGGCGCCGCCGTGGAACAGTTCGTAACGATAGGCACCCGCGAGCACCGGTGCGTCGAGACGGAAGGCATCGCCGGCCGTGGTCGCGCCATTGCCGGTTTCGATGAGCTGAATGCCGCTGCCGGTCGTGCGCGCGCCGAGCCCGTCCTGATTCAGGATGCGCACACGCGTCGTTCCCGACACCGCACCGACATCGATGGCGAGCCGGTCCGACGCCGACACGTCATCGCCGAGCGCCACGCGCAGTTGCAGCAGGCCGTCGACGCCGAGGTAGTCGCCGCGAATCACCAGTCGCTCGAACGTTGCTCCGCCGAGCGAAAGAGTGCCGGCATTGCTGACGTGGCCGGTGATGGTGCCGCTCGCCAGCAGCGTGGCGCCGCTTGCGATGGCGATGCGGCTGGATGTCAGGCTGTCGGTGCTGATCAGTATGCCGGCATCGACATTGACGCTCTCTGCAAACGAGGCGGGACCGGGCAACGTCAGCGCACCGGCGTTGCGCTTCAGCAGATTCTCGAAGCCGGTGACCCGCTGCGGATCGAAAGTCATGTCGGCCGCATTGTCGATCTGGATCGTATCGCCCTGCCCCTGCGACTCGCCGCCGTCGACGCGGGCGGCCAGCACGGCGCCGTCGCGCAGCGTGAACAGGTCGTTGCCTGCGCCCAGGTCGATCGTACCTGCGCCGGAAAGCGTTCCAAGCAACAGCAGGGAATCGGCGCCGCTGCTGCCTGCGTAGGTTCCATCCACATTCAACGTTGCGCCCTGCGCGATCGCGGTCGTGCGCACGTCGATCACGTGGCCCGCCGCCGCCACGTTGACGGTGCCGGCGGCGACGCCGACATGATCGAAGCTCGATGCGTCCGGCCCATTCAGATTCAGCACGCCGGCGCCGCGCTTCAGCAGCGACTGGAATCCGGTCACCGCATCGACATCGGCACCGACGTTCAGGTCGGTACTCAACGTGTTCGCCCCGGCGCCGCCAGCGATCCCTCCCGTGATGCGCGTACCGTCGTGAATGATCAGCGTGTCATCGCCAGCGCCGAGATCGAAGCCGTCCGTCGACAGCGTGCCGGCGACATCGAGCGTATCGGCGCCGGCACCGAGCGAGCCGCTCGCCTGCAGCATTGCGCCGCCGTCGACAATGATGCGATTGCTGCCAGCGCTGCCTGTGAGCGTGGCCGCATCGGCGACGCCGCCGATTCTCAGCAGCGTGTCGTCGCCCAGCGTGAGTGCTGCGGTCTGCAACGAATCGCTCACTATCAGCGTGCCGGCAGCGAGGCCGACGGCGGCGAAGCTCTGCGAACCCACCAGCGTCGCAATGCCCGTGTTGCGCTTGTCGAGCAGCTCGAATCCTTGCGTGACAGCGGCGTCGAACGACAGCGCGGACGCATTGTTCAGGACGATGACATCGCTGCTGCCGGCGCCGCCGCCGATGCGCCCGGTGATGGCGAAGCCATCGTTCAGCGTGAGGGTGTCGTCGCCGTCGCCCAGGTCGATGACACCGGCGCCGGACACGGTGCCGGAGACCGTCATCGTGTCATTGCCTGCGGTGCCGAAGTAGTTGCCATCGACCTGCAGTGTCGCGCCCGCGGCGATCGATGTCGTCGCAGGGTCCACCGTGGCCGCGCCGGCAACATGCAGCGTTCCGGCTGTCACGGCGACGGAATCGAAGACGGAAGTTGTTGCGGCGCCATTGATGTGCAGGATGCCGGCACCGGATTTCACCAGCGACTGGAAGCCCGTCGCCGCACCGAGATTCGCTTCGCTGGCGATGTCCGTATTCAACGTGTTGCTGCCGCTGCCGCCGGCAACCGTGCCATCGATGCGCGAACCGTCGTGCACGATCAGCGTGTCGTCGCCGGCGCCGGGATCGAGGGGGTTCGGGCCGAGGCCGAGCGTGCCGGGCACGTCCAGCACATCCGCGCCGTCGCCGAGATCGATCAGGCCCGAACCGTTCAGTGTGCCGGCCACGGTCAACCGGTCATCGCCGGCGCTGCCGCGATAGCTCCCGTCGATGTGCAGCATCGCGCCGCTGGCAACCGTTGCGCTGGTGACGCCGCCGACGCTGCCGGCCGCCGCGATGTGAATGGTTCCTGCGTCCGCAGCGACCGATGAGAAATCGGAAAGCGCCGGCCCGTTGATGTTCAGCGTGCCGGCGCCGGTCTTGATCAGCGACTGGAAGCCGGTCACGGCACCGAGATCGGCGGTGCCCGCGATCGCCGCGTTGAAAGTGTTGTTGCCGCTGCCGCCTGCGACGGTGCCGAGAATCCTCGTGCCATCGTGAATCGTCAGCGTATCGTCGCCGTCGCCAAGATCGAACGTGCCGGCACCGGTATCGAGCGTGCCGGCGATGTCCAGCACATCGGCGCCGGCGCCGAGATGGCCGCTGGCATTCAGCGTGGCGGCGCTGCCGACGATGATGCGGTTGATGCCGGCACTGCCGCTCACGACCGTCGGATCGACGGTGCCGCGCACTTCGAGCGTCGTCGCATCCGCCAGCGAGATCGACGGCGTGACGAGCGAACCGCCGATCACGAGCGTGCCTGCGGACAGATTCGTTCCGGCGCTATAAACATGTGTGCCACCGAGTTCGGCGACACCGGCGCCCGACTTGATCAGGCGTTCGAAGCCCGTCACCGCCGTGTCGCCGAGCGTAAAGGCACTCGCGTTGTCGATGACCAGCGTATCGGCCAGCGTCTGGGAACCGCCGCTCACGGACATGGCGAGCACAGCGCCATCGCGCAGGATCAGCACATCATCGCCGCCGGCCAGGTCGATGGTGCCGGCGCCTGACACGTTGCCCGACACGTCGAAGGTATCCGCGCCGACGCTGCCACCATAGCCGCCATCTACTTGCAGCGTTGCGCCGCCGGCCACCGTCGTACTGACGACGGAATCGACATTGCCCGCTGCGGCGACATGAATCGTTCCTTCATTCGCAGCGACGGAGGCGAAACCGGAAGGCGCCGGCCCATGGATGTTCAGCGTGCCCGCACCGGTCTTGATCAGCGACTGGAAGCCGGTCACGGCCCCCAGATCCGCGGTACCGGCGATGGCCGTATGGAACGTGTTGTTGCCGCCGCCGCCGGCCACGGTGCCGAGAATCCGGGTGCCATCGTGAATCGTCAGCGTATCGTCGCCGTCGCCCAGATCGAACAGACCGGCGCCGGTATCGAGCGTGCCGGCGACATCGAGCAGATCGTCGCCATCGCCGAGGTCGCCGCTGGCGTTCAGCGTCGCGGCGCCGCCAACGACGATGCTGTTGGCGCCAGCGCTGCCGTAGACGACGGTGGAAGCAACCGTACCGCGCACATCGAGCGTCGTCGCATCCGCCAGCGAGATCGACGGTGTCGCGAGCGAGCCGACCACCGCGAGCGTGCCCGCGTCGATGCTCGTGCCCGCGGTGTAGGTATGCGCGCCGGTCAACTCTGCGATGCCTGCGCCCGACTTGATCAGTTGCTCGAAGCCGGTGATTGCCGTACCGCCGAGAGTCAGTGCGGTGGCGTTGTCGAGGATCAGCGTGTCGGCCAGCGTCTGCGCTCCGCCATTGACCGGTGCATCGAGCACGGCGCCGTCGCGCAGGGTGAGTACGTCGTCACCGCCGGCCAGATCGATCGTGCCGGTGCCGGCGAGCGTGCCGGCAATCGTCCATGCATCGTTGCCGGCGCTGCCGCCGAAGCTGCCGTCGACACGCAGCGTTGCACCGCCAGCGACGGCTGCGGTCGTGACGCCGCTCACGCCGCCTGTCGACGTGACTTCCAGCGTGCCTTCATCGACAGCGACGCTGGTGAGATCCGTCACGACGCTGGTGATGGTCAGATCGCCGGTGCCGAACTTGCCGAGTTCCTGGAACGAGCTGATGGCAGCGAGGTTCGCGGACGCTGCGATGTGCAGCTGCAGCGTGTTGATGCCGCTGCCGCCCGAGACACCGCCGATGATGCTGGCGCCTTCGCGCAGGATCAGCGTGTCGTCGTCCGCGCCGAGATCGAGCGTACCGGCGCCCGTGTTGAGCGTTCCCGCGATGTCGAGGACATCGTTGCCGCCGCCGAGCGTGCCCGTCGCGCGCAGGAGGCCGGCGCTGCCGATGCGCAGCGTGTTCGCATCCGCCGTTCCCGTGATCGCGACAGGCGCTGACGCGGCGGCGCTGACGGTTCCCTGCACATCGAGTATCGAGCCGAGCAGGAGAGTGGGCGTCGTGAGCGCGCCGGTGATCTGCAGCGTGCCGGCGTTGATGTTGATCGCATTCGCAGCGACCGTGCCGCTCAACTGCGTCGTGCCGCTGCCGGACTGATTGAGCATGCCCGTGCCGGCGATGTCGTTGGCGATGCTCGATGCATCGGAGCGCTGGAACGTCAGCGTCGCATCGTTGGCGACATTGCCGCTGCCGAGCGTGCCGCTCGTGCCGCCGTTGCCGATCTGCAGCGTGCCGGCGCTGATCGTGGTCGTTCCCGTGTAAGCGCTGTTGCCGGCGAGGATCGTCGTGCCGGCCGCCGCCTTGGTCACGCTGCCCGACCCGCTGATCGCGCCCGCCACCTCGAGTACACCGGTGCGCGAGAACACGAGCGCAGCGTCGTTGACGATGTCGCCGCTGCCCAGCGTGCCGGTCGCGCCGTTGTTGCCGACCTGCAGCGTGCCGGCAGCGATCGTCGTCGTACCCGAGTGCGTGTTGTTGCCGGTGAGGATCCAGCTTCCCGTCCCGGCCTGGGTCAGCGAGAGCGAACCCATGCCGTTGTCGGTCAGGGCGCCGCCGAAGATGTTGCCGGCGCGCGTGCCGGTCAACGTGAGACTGCGCGCCTCGTCGGTGATGTCATAAGAGGCCGTGCCGTTCCATGTGAGCGCTGCCGTGCCGCTGCCATCGAGTGTCGCGCCGCCGTCTTCGATCAGGAAATTGCGATCGGTGGTGCGGGCCGCGCCCGTGTAGCGCAGCGTGCCGCCGTCGAAACGCAGGTTCGTCGCGGCACTGCCCGACGCGCCGAGATTGCTGTTGACGCTGCCGTTCTGGAGATTGCTCACGGCCAGCACGCCGCCGTCGATCTCCACGGCGCCCGTGAAGGTGCTCGTACCGGTCAGCGTGGTCGTGCCGGTACCTGCCTGCCGCAGCGCACCGGTACCGCTGATGCTGTGAGCCATCGTCAGCGCATTGCTGCGATCGATGGCGAGCGTACCGTTGTTGGTGATGACCGTGGTGGCGCTGAGCGCGCCCGTCGTGCCGCCGCTGCCGAGTTGCAGCGTGCCGGCACTGATGGTCGTCGCGCCGGTGTAGGTGTTCGTCCCCGTGAGGATGGTCGTGCCGGTGCCGATCTGGCGAAGCTGACCGCCCGCGCCCGAGATCACGCCCGGCAAGGTAACGGCATCGCTGCGATTGATCGCCAGATTCGCGCCGCTGGTTATCGACACGGCACCGGTACCCAGCGCACCGCTCGTGCTGCCGTCGCCCACCTGCAGCGTGCCCGCGGTGATCGCCGTCGCGCCGGTGCGGGTGTTCGCGCCGGTCAGCGTGGTCGTGCCGCTGCCGATCTGGCGCAGCGCGCCAGCACCGCTGACGATCTGATCGAGCGTGTAGCCGTCGCTGCGATTGATGGCGAGATTGGCGCCGCTCGCCACCGACACCGCGCCCGTGCCGAGCGTGCCGCCGGTACCGCCGCTGCCGATCTGCAGCGTACCGGCACTGACGGTGGTTGCGCCGGCGTAGGTATTCGTTCCCGTCAGCGTCGTGGTACCGGCGGCCGCCTTGGTCAGATTGCCCGTGCCGCTGATCGCATTCGCGATCGTCACGGCATCGGAACGCGAGAACGTGAGAACGCCGTTGTTGATGACATTGCCGCTGCCCAGCGCTCCGCTCGTGCCGGCGCCGACCTGCAGCGTGCCCGCTGCAATGGTCGTGTCGCCGGAGTACGTGTTGCTGCCGGTGAGGATCCAGCTGCCGGTGCCGGACTTCGTCAGCGAGAGCGCACCCGCGCCGTTGTCCGTCAGCGAGCCGCCGAAGATGTTGCCGACGCGCGTGCCGATCAACGTGAGGCTGCGCCCCTCGTCGGCGATGTCGTAGGACGCCGTGCCGTTCCAGGTGAGCGCGGCCGAGCCGCTGCCGTCCAGCGTGGCGCCACCCTCTTCGATCAGGAAATTGCGATCGGTGGTGCGAGCGGCGCCCGTATAGCGCAGCGTGCCGCCGTCGAAACGCAGATTCGCTGCCGCACTGTCCGACGCGCCGATACTGCTGCTGACGCTGCCGTTCTGCAGGTTGGCGGTGGCGAGCACGCCGGCATTCAGTTCGACCGCGCCGGTGAAGGTGCTCGTGCCGCTCAGTGTCGTGATGCCCGTGCCGTCGTGGCGCAGCGTGCCGGTGCCGCTGATGACGTTCGCCATGGACAGATTGCTGCTGCGATTGATCGACAGTGTGCCATTGTTGGTGATCGCTCCGGCGCCGACCGACCCTGTCGTGCCGCCGTTACCGAGTTGCAGCGTGCCGGCGCTGATGGTCGTCGCGCCGCTGTAGGTGTTCGCGGCGGTGAGGATCGTGGTGCCTGCGCCGAGCTGGCGAAGCTGGCCGGTGCCGCTGACGACGCGATCGACGATGTACGCATCGCCGCGATCGATTGCGAGTGTCGCGTTGTTCGTGACGGTGCCCGTGCCCAGCGTGCCGCTGGTGCCGCCATTGCCGATCTGCAGCGTGCCGGCGCTGATGGTCGTCGTGCCGGCGTAGGTGTTGCTGCCGGTGAGCGTCGTCGTGCCCGAGCCCGTATGCGTCACGACACCGGTACCGCTGATCGCATTGCCCACTGCGAACGCATCCGATCGAGAGAACGTCAGCGTGCCGTTGTTCGCGACGTCGCCCGTGCCGAGCGTGCCCGTCGTGCCGCCGTTGCCGACCTGCAGCGTGCCGGCAGCGATCGTCGTGGTGCCGGAATAGGTATTGTCGCCGCCCAGGATCCAGCGGCTCGTGCCGGACTTGATGAGCGAGACCGCCCCCGCGCCGTTGTCGACGAGCGCGCCGCCGAAGAGATTGCCGTTCGCGGTGCCGCCGAGCGTCAGGCGGCGCGCCTCGTCGGCGATGTCGTAGGACGCCGTGCCGGTCCAGGTCAGTACGCCCGCGCCGCTGCCTTCGATCGTTGCGCCGCCGTCTTCGATCAGGAAGTTCCGGTCGGTGCTGCGCGCCGCGCCGGTGTAGCGCAGCGTGCCGCCGTCGAAGCGCAGGTTCGCTGCGGCATTGCCGGAGGCGCCGATGTTGCTGGCGACGCCGCCGTTCTGGAGATTGCTGGCGATCAGCACGCCGCCATCGAGTTCCACACCGCCGCTGAACGTACTGGCGCCGGTCAGCGTGGTCGTGCCCGATCCCGCCTGCCGCAGCACGCCGGTGCCGCCGATGACGTGCGTCATCGAGAGTGCATTGCTGCGATCGATCGACAGCGTGCCGTTGTTGGTGATCACCGTCGTGGCGCTGAGCGCGCCGGTCGTGCCGCCGTTGCCGATCTGCAGCGTGCCGGCGTCGATCGTGGTCGCACCGGTGTAGGTATTCGCGGCGGTCAGTATCGTCGTACCGGCGCCGTCCTGGCGCAGCGCGCCCGCGCCGCTCACGACCCGGCCGATCGTGTAATCGTCGCTGCGATCGATGGCGAGGACCGCGCCGGCCGATACCGACACGGTATTCGTACCGAGCGTGCCGCTCGTACCGCCGCTGCCGATCTGCAGCGTGCCGGCAGTGATCGTCGTCGTACCCGCATAAGTGTTGTTGCCCGTGAGCGTCGTCGTGCCGGAACCGGTTTGCCTCACGGCGCCGGTACCGCTGATCGCCCCGCTCACCTCCAGAGCATCGGACCGCATGAATGTCAGCGTGCCGTTGTTGACGACGTCGCCACTGCCGAGCGTTCCGCTCGTGCCGGCGTTGCCGACCTGCAACGTCCCCGCATTGATCGTCGTCACGCCGGTGTATGCATTGCTGCCCGTCAGGACCCAGCGACCTGCGCCCGACTTGGTCAGCGACAGCGCGCCCGCGCCGTTGTCGACCAGCGCGCCGGCAAAGATGTTGCCGCTGGCCGTGCCGCCCAGCGTGAAACTGCGAGCCTCGTCCACGACGTCGTACGACGCCGTGCCGTTCCAGGTCAGCAGGCCCGCGCCCGTCCCGTTGCCTTCGAGCGTTGCGCCGCCGTCGGCGATGGTGAAATTGCGGTCGGTGCTGCGGGCTGCCGCGCCGGTGAGACGCAGCGTGCCGCCGTCGAAGATCAGATTCGTCGCCGCATCGTCCGATGCGCCGAGGTTGCTGCCGATGCCGCCGTTCTGCAGGTTGCCGACCTGCACGATGCCGCCGTTCAGTTCGACCGCGCCGGTGAAGGTGCTCGTGCCGCTCAACGTCGTGGTGCCGGTACCATCGTGGCGCAGCGTGCCGGTGCCGCTGATGATGTTCGCCATGGACAGATTGCTGCTGCGATTGATCACCAGCGTGCCATTGTTGGTGATCGCACCGGCGCCGACGGAACCTGTCGTGCCGCCGTCGCCGATCTGCAGCGTGCCCGCGCCGATGGTCGTCACGCCGGTGTAGGTATTCGCGCCCGTCAGAATGGTGGTGCCCGTGCCGAGCTGGCGCAGCTGCCCACCTGTGCCCGCGACAACGTTCGCGATCGTCAGCACATCGCTGCGATCGATGGCCAGTCCCGCGCCGTTCGACAGCGTCACCGTGCCCGCGCCGATCCTGCCGCTCGTACCGCCATTGCCGAGCTGCAGCGTGCCGGCGCTGATCGTCGTCGTGCCGGCGTAGGTGTTGTCGGCCGTCACCGTCATGACGCCGGCGCCGGCTTTGGTCACGTTGCCGGAGCCGCTGATGAGATTCGCGACGTCGAATGCATTGGAACGCGAGAAGGCGAGCGTGCCGTCGTTGACGACATCGCCGCTGCCGAGCGTGCCCGTCGTGCTGCCGTTGCCGACCCGCAGCGTGCCTTCGGCGATCGTCGTGGTACCCGTGTAGAGGTTGTCGTTGCCGAGCACGAGCGTGCCCGTTCCGGATTTGGTCAGTCCCGCGACGCCATCGATGATCGAATTGATCGTGGCGGTGCCCGTCGCGACTGCGACGGCAGGATCGACACCGCCGAGCGTCAGCGTGCTGCCGGTGATCGTGTAGTTGTTGATCGTGAAGGTGACGTTGTGAACGACGACCGGCGCGCCGAGCGTCACGGTGCCCGCGGTCGTGTCGAAGACGGCGTCATCGAGCGCGAGATTGTCCCAGACCCGATAGGTCGAACCGTCGTACCAGCGCAGATTGACGAGATTCCAGGTGCCCGCGCCGCCGGGCGGCGCGGCGCCATTGCCGTCCCACTGCAGCGACGCGCCCGGCACCGGCGTTGCCAGAACAACGGCACACGCCAGACCCGCGAACCGAAGTGCCTGAGACGCCCGGCATCGGGCGTCGTCGCAGGAATCCTGCTCTCTCGGCAACAGCATCGGGTCCGGCACACATGACAAAGTGATGACATATTCTTGACGGGCGGGGGATTCCCGTAAGCGAATGCCGATCACGGTTTGAACGGATTTCCGCGGGAAATTCGAGGAAATCCGGCGGCCTGCATCACATGCATGCGGACGTGGTTCACATGCATACCGCCTTCCGGCACTGGATCACGCTTTCAGGGTTCTTCCGCGGTGCGCCATCAGACCCTGCGGAATGCCGAATGCCCGAAGCCGGTTCGTCAGAACAGCTCGTCTCCCGGATTCTTCAGCATCTGCGCCCGCACGAGCGGAATCGGCGGACCGCCGTGCGACAGAAACTGATCGTGAAACTGTTTGAGCGACTTGCCGCGATTCTCGGCCTGCCAGTCGGCGTACAGTCTGCGGATCATCAGCTTGCCCATCGTGTAGTTCAGATAGGCGGGATCGTACGTGCCGCGCGCCGCCTGCTGTCGCGCATTGCCGGCGTCCTGATAGGCCTTGTCGCGAAACAGCTGCTCGCACTCGGACACCTTCATGCCCTGCGTGTGCAACCCGATCGCGCACACATAACGGACGTTGCGCAGCAGCGCGTTGAGCAGCTGGCCGATGTGACGTTCCGGACTGTTCTGCGCCAGTCCCTGCTCCACCATCATTTCTTCGGTGTAGTGCGCCCAGCCTTCTGCAAAGGCGTAGCCGACCATCAGCTGGCCGAAGCGCCACAACGAACGGTTCGAATGCAGGAACTGCAGGAAGTGACCGGGCCACACCTCGTGCACCGAGGTGAACAGCAGGCTCGCTTCGCCGGGGATGTAGGCAAGCTGTTCGGCCCTGGTCCAGGTCGGATCGGGCGGTGCGATGTAGTACACGGAGGGCATGTTCGTTTCGTACGGCCCGGGAATGTTGATGTAGGCCGCGTTCTGCGCGTTGTACGGCGGTGCCGCATCGACCTTCGCTTCCTCCGTGCCCGGGATCGACACGATGTCGTGATCGACGAGGTACTGGCGCAGTTCCGTCAGCTGCGCGCGTGCCGCGACCACCGGACCGCCCTGCGGCTTGTTCGCCTCCTGCTTCGCAACGCATTGCGCGATCGTTCCCCTGGGCAGGTACTGCTTGCACGCGTCCGCGAGCGCGGCGAGGTTGCGTTCGAGATCGGCGCGTCCGATCGCGCCGAGCCGGTCGAGCGGCGTCGTGACGCGCTCGGTCATGTTCAGCATGGCGGCAAAGCGTTCGGCGCCGAGCGCGTAGTCGTCGGTCGCCTGCGCACGCTGCGCTTCGACCCACTGGCTCATGTCCATCATCGCCTGCGCTGCCGGCTCGATGGCGGCCTTGAGTTCCGCCTGCAGCGCTTCGTCCTTCACTTCGGCGAATGCCTGCGGCACATCGTTGCGATAGAAGTCGGCGAAGCCCTTGAAGCCGCGCCAGCCGTATTCGACGAAGGTCCGCGGCATCGGCGTCTGCAGATTGGCGCGGACCTGGGCGAGCGCGCCGGGAATCGCCTTCGCATATCTGATGAACGCCCGCAGACGTTCATCGACGGGCGCGTACGGCACGGTGATGTAGGTCGCCGGATCGAGTCCGTGATCGAAGTAATAGGAGACGTTGGTGAACGGCTGGCGCGCATCGCGCAGCCAGAAAATTTCCCGGTCGAGCACGGCGATCACGTAGTCGCGCTGGAAACGCTGTTCGGCAGACAGGGCAGCGTCGCCGAATCCGGCCGCTTCATCGCGGGACTTCTCGAGCAACTCGAGTTCCCTGGCGAACCCCGCCGCGCTCCAGTCCGGCAACTGCCCGTCGAATTCGTGACGGCCGGCGGACACGGCGAACGGCGGACTGAGAACGAACGACTGCTCGATCACGCGATCGACGAAACTCGACCACGCGGCCTGGCCGGCCGCTTTGGCGGCGCTGGCGTTGTCTGCGGCCGGCGGCGAACGCTCGCAACCGGTGAGTGCGAGCAGCGCGAGTACGACTGCCGTCGTCGAAAACAGGGAGCGGGATGCGCGGATCATCGGATGCGGCTCCGGTTGCAGACGGATGAGCCGCATCATACTCACGGATTCGTCGTTGTTGTGGGGCCGGTTTCTTCCTGTAGGTCAGGCTTTAGCCTGACTTTTCAGAGGCCGGCTGAAGCCGGCCCCACAGTCGGAGTCCTAGAAGGTCACGCGCGCCGACAGTCCGTAGGTGCGCGGCGTGTTGGTCAGATAACCGACACGGGCGCGGGTGCCGCGTTCGCGATCCACCGACAGGTAGGCGCGTTCGTCCCAGAGGTTGTTCAGGAACGCAGCGACCTCCCATTGACCGGTGCGGACACCGATGCGGAAGTTGCCGATCTCGTAGCTCGGCAGTTCGGGATCGAACGTGAAGCCCGTGATCGTCGGATCGCCGAAGGCGAAGAAGCCGGGTCCCGTGCAGCCCGCGGTCACGCCGACGCAGCCGAACGGCGCTTCCTGGTCCGCAAGCTGCGTCCACGAAGAGCCAACATGCTGCAGCGTGAGATTCGCAAAACCATCGAGCTGCGAACTGAACTGCCAGTGGTACGTCGCACTTGCGGCCGCCTGGAGTTCCGGCGAGGTCGGCAGGCGATTGCCGTCGCGGATACCCGCGATCGGATCGCCCGTGCCGGTCAGCCGCGACTCGGTGATTTCCGCCTGGATGTAGGTCGCCGACAGGCCCAGATCCCAGTTCGCGTTCGGCCGCGCCAGCAGTTCGATCTCGCCGCCGATCGACTCGGCCTGCGCATTGAGGACGATGCGCGAGGAGCACGAACCCGCATCGGCGATCACCTGCAGGTCGTCGATGTCGGAATAGAACACCGCGGCGTTGAACTGCACCCTGCCGTCGGCGAAGCGTGTCTTGGCGCCGATCTCGTAGTTGGTGTTCTTCTCGTCGGAGAAATCCGGATGACCGTCGTAGGTGACGAGGTCGTCGTCGCTGCACAGGGTCACGTTCAGCGGATCGTTGATGCCGCCGAGCCGGAAGCCGCGCGACACCTGCGCGCTCAGCAGCACGTCGTCGTTCGGCTCGAAGGTGAGGATCACGCGCGGCGAATAGCCGTCGGAACTCGTCGAGCCGGGCTCGTCCGTGTAACCCTGATCGGCGAACACGCCGGCGAACGTCAGCACGCGATCTTCGTCGAAGTCGTAGTAGCGGATGCCGCCGGTCAGCGCCCACCGTTCGTTGAAATGAACGGTCGCTTCGCCGAACAGCGCCATCTGCTTGAAGTCGAAATCGACCTGCGAGTAGTACGGCGTGTCGGGCGGCGCATTGAAGCCCGAACTGGGCGGCAGGCCGCGACTCGTCAGGACCAGGTCATAGCCAGGCGTCGGCAGGTCCTGGCCGTAGTCGCGATCGATGTCCTGATAGAACGCGCCCACCAGCCATTCGAACGTACCTTCGCCGCTCGACGCGAGCCGCAGTTCCTGGCTGAGGGCCTTGAGTCTGGTCGTGTCGATGAGGGGCGAATTCAGCCGTACTTCGGCGGGCGTGCCGGCGAACGAACCGTAGGTCACGCTGCCGGACAGCGAACTGGCATCGCGCGTCACCACCACGTCGCGATCCGTATAGGACGTGACCGATGTGAGCGTCGCGGCGCCGAGACCGAATTCCATCTTCAGGTCGGCGAGCAGGAACTCGTCGTCGAGTCCTTCGGTGAGCTGCGTGACCTGGCCGCGTTCGCCGGGATCCACCGCGGGCTGCGTCGTAGTGTAGGGATTGCCGAGGATGTTGTAGACGTCGATGCGCGGATAGCCGTCGGTCTCCAGCTTCTGGTAGA
Organism: Povalibacter sp.; assembly: GCF_036735925.1. NCBI lineage: Bacteria > Pseudomonadati > Pseudomonadota > Gammaproteobacteria > Steroidobacterales > Steroidobacteraceae > Povalibacter > Povalibacter sp. The sequence goes on along the minus strand of NZ_DAINNK010000034.1, from coordinate 3,635 downwards.
CGATGCGCGGCGTGATCGAGACGACGTCGTTCGGCTGGATCAGCAATGAAACGCGCCCGCCGGTCTTCGAACCGCTGTTCACGTCTTCGCGCACATTGCGGCCGGGGTAGTACGAATCGATGAAGCCGGCAATCTCGTCGTAGTAGCCCACCAGCCGCAGCGCGGCGACTTCGCCCATCGGTACGTTCAGCGCAGCCTTGAAGCCGCCGCCCACGTCGGTGTCGGTGCCGGTATAGAGATTCGCTTCGGCCGCGCCCTCGAACTTGCCGAGCTGCGGTGCGCGCGTGATGTAACGCAACGTGCCCGACGCCGAGCCGGCGCCGAACAGTGTGCCCTGCGGACCGCGCAGCACTTCGAAACGTTCGAGATCGAAGAGATCGAGGTCCGGCGTGAACAGGGCCTGCGAGATCGGCGACTCATCGAGATAGACGCCGACCGATTCCTTCACGCCGCCCACCAGATCGCGCACCACCTGACCGGCGCTGACGCCGCGGATCGCAACCTGGCTTTGTCCTGCACCGAGATCGGTGATGGTGAGGCCGGCGACGTTGCGCGACAGTTCGGCGATGTTGCCGGTGCCCGTGTCGCGCATCTGCGATTCGGTCATGGCGGCGACGGAGAACGGCACGTCCTGCAGGGACGCTTCGCGCTTCTGCGCGGTGACGATGATTTCGTCGATGAGACTGCCTTCCTGAGCGCCGGCGGTGAACGGAATCACCGGCGTCAGCATGGTCACGATCAAGCCGTGTTGCCTTTTCATGCGGTCGATCCCCCGTGTCGTTGTTGAGCGTTGACTCGTCAGAAACTCAGGATGGCCTTGGCGTTCCAGAAACGGCCGCGCGGACTGTGCACGTTCTGAACGTAGCCATAGAGGTCTGCGTCGCCGTCGCCGACGGCGAACGGCGGTTTCTCGTCGAACGCGTTGTCTACACCCAGCAGCAGCTTGACGTTCCCGAAGCCCGTGTATCGCAGCTGCAGATTCAGGGTCGTGAAGTCTCCGACGTCGCGGGTGTCGTTCGTGTCGTAGTCGAGTCGTGTGTCGAAGTCCGCGTCCGGCATGTCCTGGAACGGGCCGATGTAGTTGAGACTCGCATAGATGCCCCAGACGTCAGTGCCCCAGTCCGCGGTCAGTTGTGCGCGATCTTCCGGATACTCGTACTCGCCCTCCAGCGGCCGGGTGATGAAGGTCACCCCGTCATCCGCCAGTTCCACGCGCTCGAACTTCAGCAGGCGCGCATAGTTCAGTCCGAGCGTCAGCCGCCCTGGCCCCATGGCGAATCCTGCGTATGCACCGAAGTCGATGCCTGTCGCCGATTGTTCGGAAATGTTGATGATCTCGCCGTGGATGAGCTGGAGCTGACCCAGCGTGTCACCGGGCAGCGGCGCGCTTCGTTCGCATACGGTGCTGGCCTGTACATTGCAGGACTGCGTGTAGAACAGGCTGAAGATGTTGTCGATCTTGTTTTCCTGCTTGATATCCCAGTAGTCCAGCGTCAGCTCGATGGCGTCGTTCGGCTTCCACGCCACGCCGATGTTGAGCGTGTCCGACTCCTCGGCCTTCAGATCCGGATTGCCGACGTACTCGATGTTGTAGTCGGTCGTCGCGCAGTAGTCTGGGTTGTCTGCGCAGCCGTAGGTGTCGGTGAAGAATTTCGACTCCTGCGAGGGACCCAGGCCAATCTGCGCAAGCGACGGCGCGCGAAATCCCGTACCCCAGGATGCGCGGAACGCCAGCGAATCGATGGGCGCCCAGCGCAAGGCAATCTTCGGATTGGTGGTGTCGCCGAAGTCGCTGTAGTCGTCGTAACGCGCAGCGAGGCTCAATTCCAGGCTCTCGAGGATCGGCACGGAGAACTCGACGAACAGCGCCCAGCTATCGCGTGCGGCATCGGCCATGACGGCTTCGGTACCGAAGATCAGGCCACGCTGGAACTGATCGTCGGGAATATCCGAAATGCTCTCCTCGCGATACTCGGCGCCGGCCGCCATCTTTATTTCGCCTGCCGGCAGGTTGAAGAGTCCACCGGACAGTTGAACGTCGTACATCTCCAGTTCCGACTCGCCGCGTCGCACGAGACTGGTGTTGATGGCATCGATCGTGGGTTGCGGATTCTGAACCCCGCCGAATGGGTTGTAGCGTCCGGCATCGATTTCGGTTTGCAGAAAATCGGTACGGATCCAGCCCTGACCGCGATTGCCCGTCTGCTCCGACTTGCCGCGCGAACGCTGTGCAGCGGCTTCCCAGTCCCAATCGGCAAACGAGCCGCGCAGTCCCAGCACTGCGCGCACGTTGTTGCTTTCGATGTTCCACTGGCGCGGACCGGCATCCACGGTGCGGTAGCGATCGATCAGGATCGACGTCGCCGCAGGGAACGGATTGTCCGGATGCGTGACGGGCACCGAGAGTCCGGCGCCGCCGTCGAGCGGCGTCGGTGCGCCCTGCGCGAATGACGTGTTGTGCTGCAGCTCCAGTTCGCCGAAGAGTTCCGTATTGGCTGCGATCGTCTGATGCGCGAGCAGCATGAACCCGGTGCGTTCGGATTCGGGAATCAGCACGTTCCAGATGCCGAAGTCGTAAACGCAGCTGGAGCCGGCGATGCTGTCCGCGGGACATCCGGGATCGCGGGTGACGACGCCATTGACGATGAAACGTCCCGGGTAGCCGCGCGAAGAGCGGAAGTCTTCGCCGCCTCGGGCCGTCTGGTCGGCCGAACCCAGGCTGCCGCGCTCGACATTGAACAGGTTCGTGTTCTTGAAGTAGTCGAGCACCATCGTGACGTTCGAATCCTCGCTGCCGATACCCCAGACCGCCGACGCAGTGACTTCGTCATAACCGTCGGCGCTGCCGTAGCCGGCTGAGGCTTCGAAACCATCGAAGTCTTTGCGGGTGATGATGTTGACGACACCGGCGACCGCGTCGGAACCGTAAACGGCGGAGGAACCGTCCTTGAGCACTTCGACCCGCTCGATAGCGGCCACGGGAATGGAATTGATGTCGACGAAATTCGTGGTGATGTTCTCGGCGAATGCATTGATGGCGACCCGCCTGCCATTCAGCAGTACCAGAGTCGCGTCTGCGCCGAAGCCGCGCAGGCTGATCGAGGCTGCGCCATTGGCGGTCGAGTCCTGGTTATTGCCGCGAGTGGAGAACGAACCATTGCCGTTGTTCGGCATCTTCTCCATCAACTGCTGCAGATTGCTGTAGCCCGATTTCTCGATGCTGGCGCGATCGACCGTAACCACTGGCGAAGGACTTTCGAAGTCGGACGCGCGCGCGATGCGCGACCCCGTCACCACGATCTCCTCGACCTCCGCCGCACCGGCGGCGTGTATACATGTAGCAGAAATAAGACATATCGACACCGCTGCGGCGCGCGGCCCGTTGCTCGTCCGGATGGCCAGGATAGATTTGCTCATGACTGCGAACCTCCCCTAGAAATGCGCGGACACTATCAATCAAAACCCTGATGAACCAGTAAGGTTAAATACGCTATACCGCAGCGGGAGATGCCCGCCGCGGACCCAGATGTTGCACGAATGAGACGCTTCTGGAGTGTCGTCAGAAGAGGGAGGACAGCAACGAGCGGTAGGCCCCGGGAGTCAGCAGCGCGACGAACAACAACCCCGCCACCGCA
>NZ_DAINNK010000033.1:45494-52093 GCF_036735925.1 Povalibacter sp. | reverse complement strand
GTGGGGCCGGCTTCAGCCGGCCTGAAAACAGTCAGGCTGAAGCCTGACCTACAGACGGAAGCCGGAGTGACTCGCGTCACGGTTCGTCCGACTCACGCGCAGGCGCACCAACGCTGGCACCGCATTTGCTTTCTCTTCCGCAGCCGTCAATGCGATGGCGATTTCGAGGAAGCAGACAAAGTGTCGATCTCGTTCCGCTGGATTCTGGTGACGCTGTTCTTCAGCACCTGCGCAACGGCGCAGGCGCAGATCCAGTCGCTCGATTCCATCCAGTCCGCCGCGGAAAACGGCGTGACGGCCTTGCTTCCGGAAACGAAAGCAAAGTACTTCGTCACGGCGTCGCGTCTCGATCCGCGCCTGCGGCTCGCACAATGCGCAACGCCACTGGAAACGACATTGCCCGGCACGATGCCCGGCACTGCGCGAACGACCGTGGGTGTGCGCTGTGCGTCGCCCGCCTGGTCGATCTTCGTTCCGGTCACCATCGAAGTCGAAGCGCAGGTGCTGGTATTGCGGCGTGCACTGCCGCGTCGCTCGCCGGTCGACGCAGCCGACGTGGAACTGCAGACACGACGCCTGAGCGGCTTCGCCGCCGGACTCATCAGCGATACCGGCAATCTGGCTGGTCGACGGCTGCGTCGCGCGCTGCCGGCAGGATCGCCGCTGACCGCTGAAGTACTGGCACCCGACGTGCTCGTCCGTCGCGGCCAGTCGGTGACGTTGCTCGCCTCGACCGGTCCTTTCGAGATCCGCGCCCAGGGACAGGCGCTGTCCGATGGCAGCGAGAAGGAACGCATCCGCGTCCAGAATGTGACGTCGCGCAAGATTGTCGAAGGCGTGGTGGAAAACTCCTCCACCGTCAGGGTCGATCTCTGAATGAGACAGTCGCCGGTGCGTCAATCCGCTGACATGAGGAGAAACCCCGAAGGGCGAATCCTGCGGCGGCACTCATTGCGCGCACTGCGTCACGCGATGCAGCCGGCAAATCTGCGAGCCGAATCGCGCCGCTGCCGTTCCGTTTTACCTATTCTGTGCTCCGCAAACCGGCGTTTGCGGGTTTGCCCTAAGGCCCTGCTAAGGTCCCCGCGGAAGAACTTGTTAAAGTTCTCAGAATTGCGGCCGCTACAGGGTTCGTGGAGTACAGGAGCGCCGACCGTGAGCATCAAGATCAGTGACTTTCAGAACCGTCCCGTGCAGACGGGCACCGACAAGACGGTGTCGCGCGCCGGTGAAGGATCTGCTGCGCCGGTTGAAACCGCGGTCGCCGGCAGCAATCCGGTTCAGATCACCGGTCAGGCACGCCAGCTCGCCTCGCTCGAACAGGCAGTCAACAGCCTGCCGATCGTCAACGAAGCCCGCGTCGCCGAGATCAGCCGCGCGATCGAAGAAGGCCGCTACCAGGTCGATGCGGAGCGCATTGCCGACAAGCTGCTGCGCACCGAACAGGAACTGGGCGCCCGCTAATCCGGAGACTTCACCCACGTGGACCCACGCATCTGCCGCGACACGCTCGAACGGCTCCTCGCCGAGGAAGCCGCGACGCTGTCGCGCCTGGAAGAACTGCTCGACCAGGAACACGAGTTCCTGACGAGCAACGACGTCGAAGCACTGGAGAAGGCCGGCGAAGCGCGCCAGAGCTGCATCGCCGCACTGATCGCCATCGAAGACGAACGCCGCTCGCTGTGCCGCATGATGAATGTGTCGGCCGACGCCGCGGGACTCGACAAGCTTCTCAACTGGTGCGATCCCTCGCGCCAGCTCAAGACCCGTTGGGCCGCGTGCGCCCAGCGTGCGGCGCATTGCCGCAGCCTCAATGATCGCAACGGTGCCCTCGTCACTGCGCGCCTGAAGCGCGTGGAAGGCATGCTCGGCGTCATCACCGGCCGCGCCAGTCAGCCGAAGGTGTACGGCAGCAAGGGTGCGTACGAAACGACGGGCCGCAGCGATCGCGTGATCGCGCGCGTCTGATTCTCCTGTAGGTCAGGCTTCAGCCTGACTTCTTATCCGGAAGGCCGGCTGAAGCCGGCCCCACAGGAAGAAAAGTCCTACCCGTTCATCCGCGACAGATCCACCGGCCGCTCCGGCGGCGGTACATCGCCACTGCCGACCGCATCGCCGAGCCGCATCAGGATGCTCGCGGTCTGCGAGTGCCCTTCTTCCTTCAACATCCGCGATACCGCGAGATTGAGCAGTGCGTTGGCGATGTATTCGCGCTGCGCCTGCGGCACGTCGTGAAGCATGCATTGAATGCGATGCATGACCGATTGCAGCTGCGCCACTTCGAGGGCGCAATCGTCGTCGATCATGACCCGCGTCAGGCAGCGGGGAGCTTGCGATGCTGGCATCCATCACCTCGTCGGTTCAGCGGGCGACTCACAAGAACGATGAGCGGCACGGCGAGCGTGGACAGCCAGGTCAGTCCACCCTGCACCGCTCCGAGCACTTCGACCCAGCCGCGCAAGGCCACGAGCGCCGCCAGTGCAGCGGTGACCTGCGCGGGAAATGTCGGCAACGGGCGCGGCCACCAGCGCTGCGTCGGCATTGCCGAATAGGCGAATGCGAGTGCGACTGCACTCGCCGTGAAAAGAAGAAGTGGATTCAGGATGTTCATGCCGCTACCTCGTCACCCTGCGGTGGAAGATTTCATCGCCGCAGCGATGCGGTAGCTGGCTGAGCAGGCGCGCGTGGCGTCACGCGCCTGCGAGCGGGCTGGGATTCGTTACTTGGTCAATATGAGCTTGTTGCTGTGCGTGAGCCGCAGCCGGTAATAACAGCCGCCGTGCTCGATCAGGATTTCTCTCGACCGCCCGAACAGCGAGTCGGAACGAACACAAGGAATCGCCGGCCCACGGGTCAGCCCCGGGGCCGGCGATGAAATATCCGCAGAGCGGATAGGGGGTTTGGCTGTGATCGCGTCCATGGATGCAAATGATAATGAGTCTCAATAACAAAGCAAGAGGAATTCTATTGGACGGGACGCGGACGTGTGGGGCCGGCCTCAGACTGTAGGTCAGGCTTCAGCCTGACTCCTCAGAGGCCGGCTGAAGCCGGCCCCACAGCCACACCCATGTCCTTGAGTGCCTCGCGGATCACCGTTGCGTTGTCACCGGCGCCGCTGCCGGCCTCGATCGCATCCGCCTGCTCGAACAACGGCGCGAAGAGGCCGAGCTTGTCGACCGGTCCGCGCAACGTTGCACTGCCCTGCTTCGCGAACACGTCGGACCAGGCATCGCGCACCTGATTCCAGAACGCTTTCGTCTTCTCGAAGTAACGATCCGCGCCAGCGAAGTCGGCCTCTCGAATGCGCTCGTAACGCGCGACACCATACTCGCGCGCGACGTACGGATTCGATGGATCGATCGTCCGCTCGGCGGTCAGCACGGTCTTGAGATTGTTTTCTTCCTGGACCCAGCCCGTGGGTTCGACGGTGTGACGATTCGTGCCGATCAGTACCTGATAGTCATCGCGCACGCTCCATTCGCGGCGCGGCAGGGGACGCCACGTCTCGGCACTGAGCCAGGTCGAGAAGCTGGGCGAATGATTCCAGCGACCGATGCTCGCGTAACGCGGCGATTCATCGACCTGATAGACGGTCTGGCTCCAGGCGTTTTTCATTTCGGCACTCGTCACGCGCCGCCGCTCCCAGCGGTCGCGCCCCTTGTGCTCGACGATGAACTCCGGCTCGTAGCGCCAGTCCTGACGCCAGTGCTTGGTGATCATCGGCTCGCTGATGGAGCCGTCCTTCATCACCACGCGCATCTCGAGAATGTGCACGAGGCTGATCGACTTGCCGTCGTCGCTGTCGACGTAGACCTTTTCCGTTCCCCATGACTGGTAGGGCGCATTGGGCCTGTCGAGTTGTTTGAACGGCGTGATTTCGAGGAAATCGAACGTTACGCGATACGTACCCGCCATCGCCAGGATGGCGCGACGATCGCGCTCGAAAGCCGCGAGGCCGGGCGCCTGCAATGCCTTCCATGCATCCGACGGCTCGGCATCGAGCGTGACCGGCGCGCCCTTCGTGGTGCCGCCGCGCGGCTGCACGGTGCTGCCATCGAGCGGCCAGGAAAATGTGTAGCGCGGCACAGCGGCGCCCGTCGGCTTTCCTGAATACGCATCCTGTCCCAGTGCCGGCACGCACAGCGCAGCAGATACCAGCAGGACGTTCCAGCACAGTCTCATCATCACAGTTCGCCCTCCATCGAGCTTGCATGTGTGCGGTGACGACAGTCGCGCACAGTAACTATCATTTGTGCCCGCGCGCGCAAGGCCCGCGCCGGAGTCATGTCATCCCAGCCATCGAAGGATCTGCCGTGTCCACCGAACCTGCTGCTGCCGATGTCCTCGAGGCCGCCCGACGCATCGCCGGTCACGCCACGGTCACACCCGTGCTGCGCAACCGCCTTCTCGACGAACGACTCGGCGCCACCGTGCTCGTCAAGGCCGAGTGCCTGCAGGTCGGCGGCGCGTTCAAATTCCGCGGCGCCTACAACCGTCTTTCGCAGCTCGATGCCGCGGAGCGCAAGCACGGCGTCGTGGCCTGGTCTTCCGGCAATCACGCACAGGGCGTCGCCGGTGCGGCACAACGTCTCGGCATTCGCGCCACCATCGTGATGCCGACCGACGCGCCGGCCATCAAGGTCGACAACACGCGCGCGATGGGCGCCGAGATCGTCACGTACGATCGTCACGCACAGGATCGCGAACAGATCGGCCGCGACCTGGCACGAGAACGCGGCGCCGTCGTCGTGCCGCCTTACGACGATCCGCACATCATCGCCGGCCAGGGCACCGCGGCACTGGAACTCGCGGCGCAGACGCGTGCACTCGTCAACCGCGATCTCGACCTGTTCCTCGCGCCCTGCGGCGGCGGCGGTCTCATGGCGGGCAGCGCACTGGCGCTGTCGGCGGTGAGTCCGCAGACGAAGCTGTATTCGGTCGAACCCGCCGCCTGCGACGACACCGCCCGCTCGCTGCGCTCCGGCAAGCGCGAAAGCAATCCACCCGGCGCACGCACGGTCTGCGATTCGCTCATGCCGAACACGCCGGGCGCGATCACCTTTCCCATCAACCAGCAGCGCCTCGCCGGCGGACTCGCCGTCACCGACGACCAGGCCCTCGATGCCATCGCCTTCGCGTGGCGCGAACTCAAAGTCGTCGTCGAACCCGGCGGTGTCGTCGCCCTCGCCGCCCTGCTCTACGGCGACCTCGACATTCGCGGCAGGACGGTCGGCATCATCCTCAGCGGCGGCAATGTCGATCCGGCGCTGTATCGCGAGGCGCTGTCGCGGCCGATGAGATGAAGAGAATGGCCGCAAAAAGGCGCAAAAGAACGCAGAGTCAGAACAGATCTCTGATTCCGATTTTGTGATTTTTTGCGCCTTTTGCGGCCATTCTCCCCTCCTCCTACGGATCGAACCGCAACTGCACGCAGCCGTAGAACAGCCGGCCGGTGCAGCGCCGGTAGAGACCGCCGATGAGGCGCGCGACGGCGTCGCATTCGCGCATGAGATCGTAGGTTTCGACGACGCGCAGGCCCCGGCTCAGCCAGCACAGTTTTTCGGCCCGTTCAGTGCAGCAGCGATGCGCCGTCGCCCGGCATCGCGAAGCTCGATGCGTTCACGGCATCGAGCCGCACGCAGCGCAACGTCCAGCCCGCCGAACTCAGGATCGCGGCGACGTGCATCGCCCGATGCAGCACGATGCGCACGCCCGCCTCCGGCAGCATCGCCGACAGATAGCGAACGGCGAGCGACACGTCGCGGTACTGCAGCGCCGCGATGGCCTGCATGAGCAGCCATTCCTCGTGGCCGATGCACGAACAGCAGGTGCAGTGGATCTCCGGAACGTAGTGCAACTGATGCCAGATCGTTGCGAGCGCGTCGGTGACTTCATTGAAGTACGGCAGCGCCGCGCTCACCCGCGCAGCACGAAAGCCGGTGATCAATGCCTCGCGCGCGGTGTCGCCGGAAATCTGTGGCGACAGGCCGAGCCGCAGACCCCAGATGACGAACCGCTCGGCCGATGACAGCCCGTAGATGTCGGAGGAGGAATCCATCGCGTCGCCGCTCACTGGACAGGAACCAATGGCTGGCGACCTCGGCGGCGAAACAGAACGTGTACCGCGGTGGGGCTGGCTGGTGGCTAGATGATAGTCATTCTCATTTGATTTACAACTGCCTGAAATCACAGTGCAGTGGGAGCCTTCTTTCTTCCTGTGGGGCCGGCTTCAGCCGGCCTCTTCTAAGGAGTCAGGCTAAAGCCTGACCTACAAGCGGAGGCCGGCTGAAGCCGGCCCCACAGGAAGATAAAGAAGCCACGACCTTCAGAACAGCAGCAGCACCGCGCCCGTCACCGCAATGAGCGAACCGGCGACACGACCGACCTGCACCTGCGCCCCCGGCGTTGCCTGTCGCGCCAGCAACGCACCGGCCGCGACACCGAGCACGTGCAACGTCACCGTCGCACTCACGAAGCCGGCCGCGTACACACCGAGCGTCGACGCAGGCGCTTCGACAGCATGCGCATAGCCATGAAAGATCGCGAACACGCCAACCAGCACGGCACTCGCGACGACGGGCATGCGCATTCCCGCCGCG